>JAUWOE010000077.1 GCA_030612265.1 Promethearchaeum sp. | reverse complement strand
GCATGCCCACAACGTATAGGAAAGTGTAAAATTCAATCATAGTGAAAAAATCATGAAAAATAGAAGGAGAAGTGGATCAAAAAAAGGAGATAGTTCACTCATTTATTTGTTGAAAAAAATGGGTGATTTTTAAATGTCCCTTTATTTTTAGCAAAATTTTTTTTTAATTGGTTTATTCTAATAATTTATAATGTCCACAACTACAACTGATCAGCAACCCAAATCGAAAAAACATAGATTTAATTTTCGCAAAAAGACTTCAGATGAACTCGCTGATGAGTGGGCAGAAAAATCCGTAGAATTACCTCGAATGCCTTTCTTTTACATAAATATATACCAGTTTTGCATGCCGATATTCGTTTTAATCGGGATTAACTTCTTCATCTACTATTTATATGAGCTTTTATCCGTTCAGATTATTTGGCAAATAATATTTCTACCGCTTTTATTTATTATTGACTATTTTATGTATATTTGGTCAATGACAAAATTCTGTAAATTATTGCACTGGTATTATAATAAAAAAAGTCCTGCAAGTACTGGAGTTTTTTCCAGAAAATTCACAAAACATAATGTAGCAGATCGGTCAGTTCATTATTATCATCTTCGGGGCTTTTTGTATAAATGGCCTGTTTTTATTTCAAAAAAATCAATATTTCCTTGGATGGTTAACTTTGTTTTAAGGGATATGGCTGCCAATAAAATTGATAAAGATGTGATTTATGGAGATGCCTATGTATCATTAGAATTCACAGACTTACAACAAGGGGCAGTAATTATGGATGGGGCAACCCTATCTAGCCATGTCAACGATTCAATTTTCGGTAATCTGACCATTGAGGAAGTTACAGTTG
This sequence comes from Promethearchaeum sp., assembly GCA_030612265.1. Taxonomy (GTDB): domain Archaea; phylum Asgardarchaeota; class Lokiarchaeia; order Sigyniarchaeales; family Promethearchaeaceae; genus Promethearchaeum. The sequence continues at coordinate 14,696 of JAUWOE010000077.1, read as the reverse complement.
AAAAAAATGGTGTTATGCAAACTAATTCAATTATGGCACCAGGTGGGACAATTTCTGAAGGAACAGCAATAGGTCCAAAAACTTATGTTCCAAAGGGTTGGAGAATAGAGCGAGAAGATTCCAAATTTATTTATGGTTCCCCTGCAAAAAAATATCGAAAAACTTCATTTATTGAATTACTTCCGAATAATTATAAAATGCAATGGCTTGAAAAACAAAAAAAATTCAAAAATAATTGAAAAATTACGCCCACGTTTTCTGCAGATATATAATTTGGAATAAATATTAAAAAGGTCTTACATTGATTTATAAATAATAAATAATAAAAAAGTGAAAAAAATATGGACTTCATTTTGATTTGGGAAGCATCAAACCAATCTTTTCAACCTATTGCGGAAATTGGAACAAAAGGGATTTATTTGGAGTTGATAAAGGATGAGAAAGCGTGGCTTTTTAAATATTCAGATAAAGATGTAAGCTTTATTCAACGTCGGACAGCTTTAAGAAGAGCAAGAGAAATAGCCAAGGTGGGGATTGTAAATCCTGCTACTGGTGCAAGGGTTGGCGTAGGATTTGAATGTAAAGAGGAAGTTGACCCATACCAACATTTACCTGCTAAGGTTACAAGAGCGGAAAATGAATATAATAAATAATTAGTTAATATCCATCTTTTTTCTTCTATTCCTTAATACAAAATTTACTGTTTATTTTAAATATATAATATTGTTATTATAAGAATGTAAGGTTGATATTAAATTAGTAATTCAAATATTCAAGGAATGATAAATGATGAAAAAAAATACAAATAGGATGCTAATTCTGTTTTTATTGCTTTTACCTCTCCCTTTTTTGTTCGTTTCCAATACATCTGCAATCCCTTTGGAAGACACTAGTTTACAAGATGTCATTGATGCTGGAGTAATAGTTGTTGGGATTGAACCATATTATCCACCTTTTGAGCAAAGAAATCTGGAAACGGATGAAATTGAAGGATTTGATCCTGATATTATGCAATATATTGCTGATGATATTGGAGTTTCAATAGAATGGGTAGATGTTTCTTGGGCAGTAATTTTTACCAGTTTAGAAGCTGGAATGTTTGATTGTATTATCTCTGCAGTTACTATTACTACCGAAAGAGAAGAACACATGGACTTTTCAAGATGGTATTACAGAAGTGCTCTAGCTGTTATGGTTAGTGATGATAATCCAAAGGGAATTGAAGCTCTTGATGATATAAATTCAACTGATGTTAAAGTAGGTGTTCAAGCAGGTACATATGGTGAATGGTATATTGATGATGAAGGTATAGTTGCTGAAAAAGTTGCATTTGCAACTATTGGGTTAGCAATTGAAGCTCTTAAATTTGGAACAATAGATGTTGTTCTTGGAGATTATGGTGTGTTAAAGGATATTAAAGAAACTGATTCCGAATTGTTCTATATTATTGATGTATTTAACATAGAGGAATTTGGTATTCCTGTACAAACAGGTTCTGATTCATTACGTCTAAGAATTAATTCAATTTTAGATAATTTGTTAGGCGAAGATATTGAACATCCCCAACCAAACACATATTATACTACATCTTACGAAGAATGGCTTGGTGGAACACCGTATTTAGAATATGAAGTAGATACAATCCCTTTGGAGGACTCTAGTTTACAAGATGTCATTGATGCTGGAAAAATTGTTGTTGGAATTGAGGCTGGTTATCCACCTTTTGAGCAAAGAGATCCGGAAACTGACGAAATTGTAGGTTTTGATCCTGATATAATGCAATATATAGCTGATGATATTGGAGTTTCAATAGAATGGGTAGATGTTTCTTGGTCAGTAATTTTTACCAGTTTAGAATCAGGAATGTTTGATTGTATAATCTCTGCAGTTACTATTACTGCCGAAAGAGAAGAACATATGGACTTTTCCCGCTGGTATTACAAAAGTGCTCTAGCTGTTATGGTTAATGATGATAATCCAATGGGAATTGAGAATCTTGAGGATATAAATTCAACTGATGTTAAAGTAGGATTTCAAGCAGGAACAGCTAGTAATTGGTATATTGATGATGAAGGTATAGTGGCTGAACAATTTGCATATGCAACTATGACTTTAGCAGTGGAAGCTCTCAAACAGGGAGTGATAGATGTTGTTCTCGGAGATTATAGTATATTAAGAGACATTAAAGAAACAGATTCCGAATTGTTATATATTATTGATACATTCGGTATAGAAGAATTAGGTATTCCTGTACAAACGGGTTTTGATTCATTACGTCTAAGAATTAATTCAATATTAGATGATTTATTAGGCGATGATATTAACAATCCGGAACCCAACGCATATTATTCAGCATCTTACGAAGAATGGTTTGGTGTAAAACCATATTTTGATACCTCTACAACTACTTTCTATACAATTCATGCATCGTGTGGTAACAATGGTGACATTGACCCTGAAGGAGAAATTGAAGTAGCAGAAGGTAATGATAAAAGATTCACCTTCACGCCAGATGACGGTTATATGGTTGATAAGATTATTGTTGATGGAACAAATGTTGGAGATCAAAGCAGTTTTACTTTCAATAATGTAGAATCAGATCATACCATTGAAGTTGAATTTGTAGAAATTACAGAAGGATCTCCTTTCGAAATTGCAGGATATTCAATAATCCCTTTCATGATATTTAGTTTTGCAGTGGTAAGTATAATAACTGTTAAAATTCATCAACGAAGGTTAAATTAAAAGAATTTTATACTTTTTTCCTTTCCCTTTTCTTTTTCAGTTCTTGATTAGTTTGGAATGATATTTTGATTGAACTCTATTAATTAATGAGAGAATTATTAAATCCTAATAATAAATAAATAGCGATTCTATCCCGTATATTAGATTTATCAACATCAAATTTTGGATGAAAATGTGGATATTTATCGCTTATTCCCGCTTGTATGTATTCAGATTTTGTTCTATGTTTTCCAAATTTTTTAGATCCTTACCGAAAAAGAGAAAATATAAAGTTCCAATAATCCCGAATATCCCTGCTACCAAGAAATTTGTTATTGGACCAATACTCGGACCCAATCCCCAAAGGATTGCCCCGCCAAAAGCAGCTAGTGAGACAATCACATCTCGAATGAGATAATAAGTTCCAAATGTTTTCGCCTTCGCATCTTCAGGAGCTAAATCCATAATCAAAGCCTTCCGAGTCGGCTCTCCAAATTCTTTTAACCCACGAATAATAAAGGCCACAACTAACATTCCGAAGGTTTTAGAAAATAATAAAATAAACGGAAAAGCCGTAAAAAATCCGAAAGTAATGACTATAAAGGGTTTTTTTGAATATTTATCTGCAAAATACGCTACGGGAATATAAATTAAAACTGCAGTAGCCATTTCAATTGATGTTAATATCCCAAATTGCACTGGAGTTATCCCGTGGAGAATTACAGCCCAAACCACTACAAAAGCATAGGGGATTTGCTCAGCAAACCGAATTAAAATATCGGCCACCAATAAGTGCCAGAGATTTTGGGGAATCCTATGAATCGATTCTCGCAAATTAGATGAATTATTCATGGGTTTTGGCGTCTCAGTAATAAATATCCATTCCAAAATAATAGCTAATACTGCAAAACCAATGGCTATTGAAAAAGCGATATGTATTCCTTTTGTGATCCCGAAAATCTGAATCAAGACTCCCCCAAAAATAGGGCCTAACGCCATTGGGAACCGACGAACTAAAGAATGCAAAGTCACCCCCATAGTCCGCCGATTTTTTGGGAAAATTGATGATACCATACTCATCACTGCAGGTAATGATATAGCGGTCCAAGAAATAAAAAAAATCGCACCTATAAGCACACCCCACCATGTTGGAATGAAAAGCACCACTGAATAACCCGTGATGGCCATTAAATTGAACACAACTAAAGCTTTTTTGTATCCGATTTTGTCACTAAGATAACCTCCCGGAAAGGAATACAAGGCAGAAAGCAAGTTATCCATACCATTTAAGAGTCCAATTGAAAGCGCACCTCCTCCAAGAGCCATTAAGTAGAGTGGAAGAAAGCGTTCGGCCATTTTCTCCCCCATTCCAACCAAAATGACCATGATTAGGAGGGCGATAATACTCGGACTTAGAATCTTTGAAAGCTTTGGTTTTGATTCGATTTGAGCATTCATTTTTTTCAACAAGAAAAAGTATTAAAAAAATAGGAAAGAGATAAATAGATATTATTTCTTCATTTTTGATGGTAATTCGTGTATTTTCTTTATAATAAATTCACGACGCTCACCGCGGGATTTTAATGCCTTTATCTCATCTCCAAACTTTTTTAGCACTATTTTTCGTTGCATAAATGCATAAAATCCATCATACATCGGAAATTCTTTTTCAAGAGCTTCATGGTCAGAAGCACATAATAAAGGCATCCCGCTTGCAATTACCTCTAAAACCCATGCTAATGGTTCACGTTCCAATCCCCCCGATGTATCTGCTGCTCGAACTATTTTTTGTAATTCCGTTAATGCAGTATCGTCTACTAAATCATACTTTTTTATAATTGCATCAAAAGTACAGTTTTTTATACCGTTTTCTTCAAAATGATCTAATTCTATTCCCGTTCCGGTGTCGAAGGGAATTGCACCGGTTTTTTCTACGAATTCCATTATCTCTTCTCGTGGAAGAAAAACAAATTGAGCGCGGGGATCAATAAATCGTCGAATTAACCAAGGGCATGCAACTCTGTCTACATGCACATAATCTCGTGTTGTCCATAACATTTGACTCAATTCTATAACGTCAATCAAAAATATTTAAGATTTTATATTAAGAATTCAGAAATCCCAATAGTGAATAAATCGCGGCGCCTTTCCATAGAACAGATTCATCAATATCAAATCTTGGATGGTGATGTGGATGAATTATTCTTTTTTCGTTATTTTTAATCCCCAAAAATAGAAAAACACCATTTACCTTTTGTTGATAAAATGAAAAATCTTCTCCCGCCATGCTTGGGGGAATATTAATAATTGGACCTAAAGGAGTTAATATTTCAGATATTTTTTCCGTTAATTCTACATTATTGACAACAGGGGGATAAGAAGGCTCAATTAATTTAAAAACTCCTTTACATCTCCATGCTTCTGCATAACCTTTTAGGATTTCCTGCATTCTCTTAATAATATAATCTCTAATTGTTGAATTTAAAGTACGAAGTGTTCCTTTAAGAATAAATCTTGAAGGTATTATGTTATGCGCGTTACTTCCTTGGAAAACAGGAATAGAAATTACGGCATTTTCTAAGGGATTAATTTCACGTGTTATGATTTTTTGGAAAGCATTATATATATCTGGAACAATTGCACTCGGATCAATGCTTAAATGAGGAAAAGCTGCATGACCTCCTTTACCCTTGATTTTAATTTCAAAAATATCTGCTGAAGCCATTAATGGTCCCGAACGTATTCCAATTTTTCCAGATTTTAGTGGGCTCCATACATGTAAACCAAAAATCTCATCAACACCCTCAAGAACTCCTTCATTAATCATTTTATATGCACCTGCTCCACCTTCTTCAGCAGGTTGAAAAATAAATTTGACATTTCCATAAAGAAAATCTTTAAATTTCCATAATATGCGGGCAGCTCCTAAAAGACACGCCATATGGGCATCATGGCCGCATGCATGCATTTTTCCTGGTATTTTGCTTATATACGATTTGTCATTTTTTTCAGTAATATTTAACGCATCCATATCAGCCCTAAGCCCAATTGTTTTCCCGTCTTTGCTTCCCTTTAATATTGCGGTAATTCCTGTTCCAACAACTCTAACGGGTGAAAAACCTATATTTTTTAATTCATTTTCTATAAATGAAGCAGTATTTTCTTCTTCATACATTGTTTCTGGATGCATATGAAAATATCTTCGCATTTCAACCAAGTTTGATTCAATATTGTGAGCTTCTTTTATAACCAACTCTATAATTTTTTCTTTATTCAATTTTACATTCCACCAATGAGCTGTTTTATTCATTTTGATTAAGGATTTATTAGCTTTTCACATCTATATCCCTTGATGCGATTACTGAAATCTTAGTGTTCAATATATTATCAATGAGAATATCTCCCATTTTTATAGGTGCTAAGCAATGCGTATCATTTACTACTTTCACCGCTTCGATTAGTAAAGATTTAGGAATTGCTTCAGTAGATCGAACAGGAATTACAGGTAATTTTCCTTTTTCTACTCTCATTGTTGTAATCAACACACGAACAGGGTTTGAATATTCTGAAATGCCGTATTTTTTACCGCGAGGACATTGATGGCCTTCTACATTAATTTCCTTAGTTTTAGGATCTTGAGATACTCTTAACCGACAGCTATTAGGGCAGATTACGCAAATTATCTCTTTTTCATTCACTTCATTACTAGCTTTTTCATCCATTTTAACTGCCCTCCAACATTTCCTTTTCAATCACGTTAATTGCACTATCTTGTTCTATGATATTAATTGTTAATTCCTCACCCACATCCACAGGATTGAGTTTTACTTTAAGATGAATCATTTCTGAGGGTAAAACAAATTTCTGCTTTCTTTTATAAATTATTTTCCCCTTTGAGATAATTTCAGCAATGATATTTTGCCGGGGATTTTTCACACGGAATGAAAATTCTATTTCATATGGGTCCTTGGAATTTTTAATCCCACAAATACGTTCAGGGACAACATATCCTACATCTGATCCCGGTTTAGCAAAAATAACACTTTTTTGGCAATCTTTTATTGGGAGTTCATCTTTTGCATATTTTGCAGCATTTTTTCCCGCTCTTGTGGCTTCAAATGTTACAAAATCGACCAGATCATGTACTTGGAGAACATTTCCCGCAGCAAATATTCCGGGTACCGTTGTTTGCAGAAATTCATCTACTTCAGGCCCTCCATTATTTGCTATTTTGCATCCCGCATTTGATGATAGCTCATTCTCGGGAATTAATCCCACAGAAAAGAGAATTGTATCCACATCCCAAGTTTTTTCTGTTCCAGGAATTGGTCTCCATTTTTCATCAATTGCTGCAATAGTGACCCCTTCAACTCTTTCTTTACCGCGAATATCAATTATTGTATGTCTCAAATATAAAGGAATTCCGTAATCATCAAGGCATTGCACTTGATTTCTTTTAAGACCACTTGGATAAGGTAATACTTCTGCAACTGCTACAACTTTAATTCCTTCCACCATACAACGCCGAGCCATAATCATATCTATATCTCCAGAACCGAGAATCAATACTCTTTTACCTGGAAAATAGCCTTCTATGTTAATGAAGCGCTGTGCTTGACCGGCTGGAAAAATTCCAGCGGGACGAGTTCCAGGAATATTAATTGCACCTCTAGTTCTTTCTCTACATCCCATTCCAAGTACGATTGATTTTGCTTTAAAATGAACAACGCCGTTATTAGGATTTATCGTAGTAATGACTCTTTCAGAAGTAATTTGCATAACCATTGTGTTAAGAAAGACCTTAATCTTGCTTTCTTTAATCTTATTGATGAATCTCTGGGCATATTCAGGACCAGTAAGTTCTTCTTTGAAATATCGAAGACCGAACCCATTATGAATACATTGCTGTAAAATACCACCTAATTCATGATCCCTTTCCAAAATTGCAACAGAAACTCCTTCTTCATAAGCAGCTAATGCAGCGGCTAATCCCGCAGGACCTCCACCAATAATGACAACGTCAATATTTTCCATCTATAGCATATCTCCTTTCTCAATTACTTCAGAATTTAAATGCTTGGTCCGCTCAAATACTATGAAGGAATCCCCTCCGGTCTTGGTAACCTGTTCCATAATCATGTCCTGTTCCCGACTAATAATCTTCATAACTTTAGGCAAGCAGAAGCCTCCCTGGCAACGCCCCATTCCAGGACGTAACCTTCGCTTAATCATATCTGTATTTTTCACGGGAATCGGACCACGACAAGCTTCTACGATTTCTGCCTCAGTAACTTGCTCGCATCTGCATATAATTTGACCCCATTGAGGATTTTCTTTAATTTTCTTAGCTAATTCTTCTTCTGATAAATCGGAAAGTAAAATTTGCTTATTTCTCGTTGGAATATAATCTTCCCTTTTTATAAATGTATATCCACAGTTCTTCTTCAAAATTTGTTCAACTAATTCTGCAATTGCTAAAGATGATGAAAGACCGGGTGAATCAATTCCCGCTACATTGATAAATTGAGGAATGCTGCTTTCTTCTACAATAAAATCATGTTGGTGGGTAGAGGCGCGAATGCCTGCAAAATTAGTGATATTTTTCTTAAAGGGAAGATTCTTGATAATTTTACGTGCTCCAGTTATAATTTCATTCAAACCGATGGATGTAGTGTTAATTCCTTCTTTACTATCAATCTCAGTTGCATTTGGACCGATGAAGAAATTACCATGGACTGTTTTACTTATAACAATTCCTTTAGAAGCTGGTGTAGGAGTAGGAAATATAATCTTTTTAAGGGGTAAGGAATCTTTATCAAAGAGAATATATTCCCCTCGGCGTGGTATAATTATGAAATCCTCAAGACCAACCATACGTGCGATTTTATCAGAATAAATTCCCGCAGCATTGATAATTGTTTTTGCTTTTATTTTTCTCCCATCAGCCGAGCGGATTTCAAAAACATCATTTTCTGTGTCTCTTTTTATGAAACCTACTTCAAATTCTAATTTTAATTCACAGCCGTTAATTATAGCGTGTTCTGCAAGTGCAATTGTTAATTCAAAGGGAATTATTATGCCTGCTCTTGGAAAGTGTAGAATTGTGATAACATTATCATTTAATTGCGGTTCTATTACATGAATTCTGTTTAAATCGGTTATTATTTCAACATCAACACCACGATTTTGACTCTTCGTAAATTCACTTTCCAAGGTTTCGCGCTCAATTTTATTTGTCGCACAAAATATTGCCCCAATCCTTTCATATTCAACACCAATTTTGGGACCAATTTCATCAATTAAATCATTTCCACGCAAACATAATTTTTCTTTTAGAGAGCCTTTAGTTGTAAAGTACCCCTGGTGGATAATCCCAGAATTCGCTTTTGTTGCACCCATGGAGACATCAGATTCTTTCTCAATAAGAATTATGTTGATATCATATTTCGAAAGCCGTTGTGCAATAGCCGAACCAACACAGCCCGCACCAATAATTGCAATATCGTAAAGGTTTGAAGATTTCATACAAAGTCACGTAACATTAATTTATCGACTAAATAAGTTTTTAAAATTATTGGAGTTTTTCTAATTTTTCAGAAAATTTGTTAATAATCTGGTAATTTAACTTAAAAAGAATGAAGCGAAATTGATCTTACATTGAAATTTAATCATAGGTTTTTTAACAAAAACGTTAGACTCACAAAAGAGGAACTCTTGGAGCGTTCTAAACAACCAGGAATAGATTCCTTGAAGATGCATCCTTTCTATCGAGGAAAAGTGCAAGTTTTACCACGGTGTGCAATTAGAAATTTCGATGATTTTGGAATTTGGTATTCTCCAGGTGTCGCCGCTCCATGTCTTGATATTAAAGAAAATCCTCTAAAAGTATACGAACATACCAGTAAATGGAATTATGTTGCTGTAGTTAGTGATGGAACCCGCGTATTGGGACTAGGGAATATAGGTCCAGAAGCAGGATTGCCCGTTATGGAAGGAAAAGCACTACTTTTTAAATATTTAGGTGGAGTTGATGCTTTTCCTATGTGTATTGGTCCAAATATGGATGCAGAGCAGATAATTCAATTAGTTAAATGGATTCAGCCGACTTTTGGAGGAATTAATTTAGAAGATATTCAGAAACCAAAATGTTTCAAAGTATTGGATACATTGAGAAAGGACCCCGATGTTAAAATTCCTGTATGGCATGATGATCAACAAGGAACGGCTTGCGTTATCCTTGCAGGTATGTTAAATGCAATCAAAATCGTTGGAAAGAAAAAGAAAGATTTAAACATAGTTTTTAATGGTGTTGGAGCAAGTAATTTCGCAATACAACGATTATTGAGTCTTGCTGGATTTGATATCAAAAAAGCTTTATTTGTTGATTCGAAAGGAATATTATATAAAGAACGTGAAGATCTACTCTCGCCAGATAATTATAAACATGAAGTTGTTCTACAAAGTAATCCCGAACAGATAAAAGGGGATTGTGGAATCGCTCTTAATGGAGCTGATGTTTTAATATCCCTTTCTAATCCTGGTCCCGGTGTTATAAAGAAAGAATGGATCTCCAAGATGGCCGACGATGCAATTGTGTTTGTATGTGCTAATCCTGTACCCGAGATATTTCCATGGGATGCAAAGGAAGCAGGTGCAAAGGTTGTAGCAACCGGTCGTTCTGATTTTCCAAATCAAGTGAATAATTCCATTGGTTTTCCGGGAATTTTTAGAGGAACTTTAGATGTACGCGCTTCTACAATAACTGATGAAATGTGTATTGCAGCCGCAGAGGAACTTGCTGCTTTTGCTTATGATAAAGGCATTACAGAAGATTTTATCGTACCCACAATGGATGATACGGAAGTTTTTATCCGTGAAGCCGTTGCTGTCGGACAAAAAGCGATAGAACAAAAAATCGCACGTATTCATCTAAGTCGAGATGAAGCAAGAATATATGCTGAAAATATAATAAAATTGTCTCAAGATCAAACGAAAATGTTGATGAAAAAAAATTTTATCCCGCGTTATGAATGACAATTCCTTTTTTTATTACGAATTAAAAGTTAAAAAAATTGGAATTTTTTATAGAAGAATTATAAAACTATTTTATAAATCCTATTGGGATACTATTGATATAGGTTTGTGGGCTTTCGAAACATAATGGAAATGTATGATTAAATACATTTTTGCATTAAGTAATATAGGTAAAAGAAGGATATTAAATTGATAGTTAAGACTTTAATGTACAAGGTTCAAGAGAATGAAATAGGTATTGCTGTCAGTCATTATCACTCTAAGTTGGGTCCTATGTTTCTCGAGATTAATTTCAATTTCAGTCTATTTGATCGGATAACCCAGTATAACATCCTACAAGATTCAATTTCATCGAGATCTGATGATTTATCCTTGTTCGCTTCTACAAAAGAAGGCATTTCTTATACAATTAGAATAAAAAAAGTAAAAGTTGAAGACTCTCTAGCCCGTGGCGGTGTAAAAAGATACGCATTGCTTCTAATAATCCCCAGCAATATTAAAAAATTAGAAATTAACATTGATGATATTTCTGAAGATATTGTTGAAAAACTTACTCAAGGTGCATATATTACTCAATGTCTTAAAGCTTGGGTTACATTAATAAATGATATTCATGGACCTCTCGATATTGAAAGAGCAATCTCCGAAAAAATACCTAATCAGTCATTAAACTAAATTCCTAGATCGACCTTGTTTCATTTAGATTTTAACATTTTATAGGATTTTTTTCAAGCAAAATTAAAAAGAAATTGCTCGGTGGGCGGCCATTATTATTGAATAGATGGAAAATATTGGATATATATGAAAGTAATACGGGATTCGGATTTAGATGGTAAAAATCGCATTTTAGAGAAAAAAAAGAGTTTCAGATTTATCTTTTGGTATTAAAATAATAAAAAAAAGTAGAGAAACACAAATTAATCGAATCGATCCACCAGATCGTGCTGTAGAGATATTGGAGCAGATCTTTCAAAAATGTTCTACCAGGCAAACATGGAATAGTTGTGAGGGCAGTTATTAAGGCCATTTTATCGAGGAATTCCTTATCAAAATTAGCCATTTCGGGAAATTTTGAATAAGGTATTTCGGGATCCCAACATTGAGGATCTGTCCAAGTTGTATCACTTGCATACATGAATGGATTGTACGGAATATTCAAATGTGGATGTGTTAGGCGATATTCTTCCATCCACTCAAACCAATCGGTAGGATTAAAAAGAAGTTGGATTTGACCGCTTGTGGATGCAATATGTTCGAAATACATCTGAAAAGCGAAGTTACCCCAACATACTGATGCATCGCCCGAAATATGGTTCATGGAATGATCTAAATCATTATACCATGACTCAACAGCTAATTTATCCCAAATAGCGTTACCCGTTTCTCCATCAACCCAATTTATTCCATAGGCTTGAACTATCATTTGGGCTTGTTCTTTTGTTAATCCCAGTCTTTCATCAATACTGGCCCTTACAAAATAAGTCATGGGTTTTCGATAGCCACTACCGATGATAGAACCCTTTGGAACGACTCGGTGCATTTTAAATTCTCTTTGGCGTTTTTCAACTTGGATGTTATTGTGAACGTTGCCACAACTACAGGGCAGGAAAGATTGCTCTCGACTCGAGAATATGTATTGCAAAATGCCGATGGTGTTATTTTTGTGGCGGATTCTTCGCTGAATAAGATGGATAACAACCTAAGATCGTTTGAAGAACTAAAATCATTTATCTATAGGGAAAATATTCCGATTCTAATTCAACTGAACAAAAGGGATTTGGAAGATGCGGTTTCTGAAGATCGGTTTAGAAGGATTATGAAATTACCGTTGTCAAAAAAAGATTCTCTTGGTTTTAGAATAATATATCCTGCTGTCGCTATTGATATTCGGGAATTAAATAATGTAAAAAGGATTTTTATTGACATTATCCAGAAAATATTAAGACAGAAATTATCTTAATACCTAAAATAAATGAAGATTTTGAGAAGTGTTTTAGAGACTTGATAATTTTACTCCTAACGTGGTGTCATTAGAAAAAAAATAATTATTACTAATAATATACAAAATAAGGGACAACATAGAATTTTTTTTATAAGATCATCAAAGTAAGATGAATGGTGTTCCGACTTTTGTTTCTGAACAAATTTATCTACTGAGTTAATATATTCAGTTGCCTTATTTGTTAAAGTTTTATACGAAGATAATGGACTATTAGATTCCATTGCGTTTCCTAATTCTCTAAGTTTGGTTTGAAAAAGTGGATTATTTGGGTCAAGAACTAAAGCTTCTTTTACTTTTTGTATTGCCATAGGAAAATTATCTTGAGCAATGTAAAGATTCATATAAATATAATGCACATTTGGATCACGAGGGTTGATAGACAGAGACTTTTCAAGAGCAGCTTTACCTGTTATTATATTCCCTACTTGTAGAGAAAGTGAAGCAATATTGTTCCATGCCCTCTGATTAGTTGGATCAAATGCAACCGATTGTTTCAACCTTATCAAAGCTCGAGGAAAATTGCCATTTCTTATTCCATCCTCTGCAATACTTTGGAGAGAAGCGCTCTTCTTCTGATTTTCACTTAATGTTCTATCAATTTGTTTCAACTTCTGGCGAGATGTATTAATCTGCTTTAGAGTTTTAGACAAAGCTTTATAATTTGGTTCCAATTTTTGAGCGATTGCAATTGCACGATTTGCTATTTCATCCATATTAAAATTGGTGACCATTTGAGCAATATTAAGCCAAAATCCGGGATTTGTTTGATCATGATGGAGAGCCATCACCATAGAATATGCCGCTTCTTCCATCTGATTCATTTGCATACATTGAAAACCGTGCTTTGCCCAAGCACGATATCTTTCCAGATGATCCACCTCAATTCCCATTCGATTGATCGGAGAATTTATTTCATATTTATTCTTTTCTTCTTTCATCAAATTCTGAAAAGTTGGACTTAATTCCGTATAATTTTCAAATTGAAAAATATTTTCAGGATCTAAATATGCCTCAATAGTTATCAACTTTCCTTCTTCATGGACATAAGAACGGCCACATCTTGCACATACATATACTACAGTCGTATATTGGGTGTCAACAACGGGTAAATCACATCGAGGACATCGCATTCCTTTAATATGGGGAAATTTCTCTTGAAAATTTTTCTTGAATTCTTCTATTTTAGCTCACTTTTACTTTTTAGAGGATAATATTAATATTCAATTAGTTAGTTTTCAATATAATAATATCGAATTTGGATTTTTGAAAAAAAAAATTCGTTTGGTTTGATTTCTTAATAATATTTCATGTAATTTTTATTTTTAAATTATTAAACTCCAAAATATCTGGAATTTGGTTTAACATCCCAAAATTCTTCCACTCATCCGAAAAGAACCGCCCTGACTCAGAAGCCACCCATTTGTTATTAACCCTTTCCTCAAAAAGATTGGGATAGTTTTCAAATAGATGTTTTATATCAAGATGTTTTTCAATAGTTTTCATATTCCAGGGTTTGATAGATGATAGGTAGTGGAAATCCGTAAATGAATTCATATCCGACTCGCTGATTTCAATATACTCATCCTTTTTGAGTGATTGAAAATAAATATTTTTCATTTCTTTGGTGATTTTTTCCTGCAATTGCTTTTGTGAATCGAGGAAAATACGAAAAGACGTCTTTAGTTGCTGGAAAAAAAATAGAACTTGGTCTTCTGATAATTTTAAATCACCCGCCACTTTACGAAAATTAAAAGGCTTAAGATTTTGGTTATCCCGAATATAATCCAAAAAGCGCGTGTATTGATAAAAAAAAGAATCATCGCCCCCCGAAAGAGAACCGTCATAGTTGTGGCTCATATTAATCGTAATCTTCTTTCGCTTCTTTCCTGATTTCACAACTGTTCTGCTCACGACAGGTAAAACAAGGGCTGTTTGT
>JAUWOE010000239.1 GCA_030612265.1 Promethearchaeum sp. | reverse complement strand
ATCCTCTTGCAGAATCTGGATCTTATTGGGTGTTTGCGATAGCAGGTTTTTTCGCTAATGGTTCTTTTTGGGGGATATTCATGCTTTCAAAAACGTATTGTGTTGAAAATTTTCCAACTTCTATTCGTGGTACTTCTTCTGGTTGGAGGTCTTTCATGTAGGCAATAGGTCTGATTGTTGGTTCGTTGGTTTCAAGCGTGTTAGCAACTTTCATGAGTTTAGGGCACATGTTTGTGTTATTTGCTGTTCTAAATGCGGTTGTAATAATTCCTTTGATTGCTAAATTTTTACCTGAGATGAAAGGGGTTAGAATTGTTGATGATAATTTATATTCCATTATTATTTTTTTGATTTTTTTTATAAATTTATTAAGCTAGCATGATCTAACAATTTCAAATGAAGAGATGGGACATCGTATTAAAACATGGTAATTATTCAATGAACCAATGAAGCAGCGCGGAATTTTCAGATTTTTCATTCCCTATTGGATTACAACATTATCGCAGAACAATAATCTAATTTCTGGAAAAAATCTAAGCTTAAATGCATGGATTTTATTTACTAGTTAAGGGATGAAAAATATGGGTTCTCTAAGAAATATTGAAAAAGATGCTTATCAGCTTCCAGAACATGAGAGAGCCATCTTGGCATTAAACTTAATCCGAAGTTTAGAGAAAGAAGAAGATTCGGATACCACAGATCTTTGGATTGAAGAGGCAGAACGGCGTTATCAAGAATTGAAGCAGGGAAAAATAAAAGGCAAACCAGCAAAACAAGTATTTCAAGATGTGAGAGAACGAATTCAATGAATCTTATAATTTTCCATCCAGAAGCGGAAAATGAGTTAAATTCAACTATAGATTTTTATAATCGAAAGTATCTAGATTGGGTTTGGAATTCCTTGATGAAATTGAAAGAGTAATTAACCTGATTGATAAAAATCCAGATCGATGGTTAGCACTAAAGTATCGGGTCCGTAGATATGTTGTTAAGCAGTTTCCATACTCCATTTTTTATATTTCTGATCCAAATCGAATTTATGTTGTTGCTATTGCTCATCAAAAACGAAAACCATTTTATTGGAAGGACAGACTATAAGTGAACTATTCTTTCGGGACTTAAACAAACAATTTATAATGCTATTAATTTTGGTCTCGTAGGTATCCATTGTTTTTGATGAGAATCCGTTTGAAATTTCTCCAGATCAGTTAATTAATTTGAAAGTGAGTGCTATTTACATTCAAGGAAAAATAATTTGCAAAATCAGCATGGGAAATTTGCTATTCTTTCTTAACCTTCTTTTCTCAAAAGGAAAAGAATTTAAACTCTTATTTTTTTACGTATTTCCAAAATTTTAATAGATTCACTGGGTTTTAATACGTAGCATATACAACTTGCTGAAGGAATTAATTTAATTGACACCGCCAAGCACACCGAAAAGTCTATCTGAATCCGGAAAGATTTTAGACAAGCAAACTGTTCCTAAAAAAATCAAATTTATCAAAAAAACGAAGGATGATATTAAAGAAAGGGATGAATTAGTTACACCCGATTTTAATTCGATGCTTCAAATTATTTTTTGGAATAGTTTAGGCTTCTTCTTTTTCGGCTTTCTCATACCATATGCAACATTAGAAATCCTTGGAAGCAGTGGGGTTGAATTAGGATTTACAGTTTCTGGTATGCTAGTTGGCGGATTAATAACCGCTCCGATAGTGGGTTATTTAACAGATAAAGTATCAAAGAAAAAACTCGTATTATTCGGTTCATTTGGTCGTGGGATTTCTTATATTATAATGTATTTTTCGATAATATTCAAAAGCCAGTGGGGTTTTATGTTCGGGATTTTCTTTCTAGGCTTTTCTGTTGGTTATTTTTGGACTCCTTTGGACGCATTAATTTCACAAAAATCTCATAAAACATTTCGGGCGACAGCTTTTGGTGCGCGTGGTGGGATGATTGGAAAAGGAAATCTTGTTGGATCCTTGATAAGTTTTGCAGTATTTGGTTTATCATATACTTTCATTCCGACTTTTACTTGGCTAGTCTATAGTCCTTTACTGCTTTTTACTTTTTCTAATTTTTATGCAGGAATTATATTCTTCAAGAAGACCGATGAACATCTTACCTATGATGATTATATTTCATCATTAAATCATGAAGAGAACCCCGCTATTCTCACTAATTTAAATGAGAATATTGAGAATAGTGAAATGAATTCTAAAAATAATAGGTCAATTAAATTATATTTGGGATTTTTAATTTTCATGATTGCGTTTATGTTAACGAGCATAAATCAAACGCTTTCGTATCCGTTTCTTCAAGGATATTTAATCGAAAATTTTGTCCAAAATCCTATTTTAATAATGGCGGTTTATTTTCCATCCGAAATGATTGCGCAATTACTCGCTCCAAAATTAGGAGTTTTAGCAGACAAAGTAAATCCAAAATTAACTATTTTTATTATTGGATTTTTAGGTGCTTCAATTACTTGGTTATTGATCAATGCTCCCAACGCTTGGATATTCGGGTTGCTTCTAATATTTGATACGTTATTCGCCTGGCTTGGAATGCTAATTCTTCAAAATTTTCTTAGTAGATTTTCAACAACTCATCGCGGGAAAATTTTTGGTGTTCGGCAATGGGTAGGTCTTTTAGGTGGAGTAATCGGCCCGATTATAGGGGGGTATGCATGGGTCACATTAAGTCATACTGCACCGTTTATAATATCGATTTTTGTGGAACTGGCTCTAATACCTTTGTTCATTTTAGCTCTATATGCATTGAAACCTTTTGTAGCTGAAAAAATTTAGATGTTTTAAGCACTATTCACGAGAACATCATACACCCAAACGGAAACTTCAGCCATCCATGAGATTATTCCAAATAAAAAAACCCATCCAGAATATTTTTGCTTTTTTATTAAAGAAATTATCCCAAAAACTATGCCTATTGAAGTGATGAAAATTCCAAACATTCTAAAAACTGCAAACCAACATATAATTCCTAAAATCACAATAATAATCGAAATGATGTTTAAAATTTGTGTATCTGAATTTTCTGAACTCATAGATTTTTATTAGAATTTTAAGAATTTAAATATCATCCTTTTTTTTTTATTGTGTAGGATTAATAACTTCATAGAGAACCTTACTCAATTGTGCAATATCATAAGGTTTTTTTAATACAGCCTTAATACCGTAATTTTTATAATTTTCGAAAATGGAATCATCTACATATCCACTACTTATAATGGCGTTAACATCAGGATCCACTTCTTTCCATAATTTTAACCCATATCCTTCAGATCCACCCAATTCGGATAGATCTAAAATTACAGCATCATATTTCCTTCCTTTTCTTATACTATCACGATACATTTCAACAGCTTGTTCAAGAAATATTGCACCGCTAACTTGATAACCCAAACGAGATAACATTTTATTTGCAACATCTAAAATAGTTTTTTCGTCATCCAAAACAAGAATTCTTCCTTTTCCTTTAAAAACCTGAGTATCCCTTTCAATCTGCTTAGTTTGATCAGAGGAGAGTATATCTTTTTGTGATTCTTCAGGTTTTTTCTGTTGTTTATCAATATTTTTAACCAGAGTTAATAATTGAGATGTTAAATCCCGAGCACGTAATGATGAATGTTCCATTTCTTCAAGAGTATCGAAAAATTCAGAATTTTCATAGTCAATCTTAAGTAAACTTACATATCCAAGGATTGAGGACAATAAATTATTATAAGTGTGAGC
Organism: Promethearchaeum sp.; assembly: GCA_030612265.1. Taxonomy (GTDB): domain Archaea; phylum Asgardarchaeota; class Lokiarchaeia; order Sigyniarchaeales; family Promethearchaeaceae; genus Promethearchaeum. The sequence continues at coordinate 2,054 of JAUWOE010000239.1, read as the reverse complement.
GATAGTTTTTGTTACCATATCAATGGTTTTTATTTTCGACTCCAAATCATGTACTTTTGTTTGGAGCTCTTGATCGGATTTAATTATGGTTTTTTGTATTTGTTTATCGCTAAAACTCTCTTTTTCTTCTTGATATTGAGGTATTTTTTCTTCTAAAGTTAATATATTAATCCCATCTTTTATCTCCTCTTCAATTTCCTTTATAAATTTTAGAAACTGGATTTTAACATCCTTTTCCTCTTGTGTTAGTAAAATATCATTTGAAAGAACAGTATCATAGTATTTCTCAACCATTTTTTTTATAAGTCTCTCTGCTATTTCCTTTGAGAATTTTTTCAATGTAATTAAGACAAATATATCATCAGAACGAATTGTCCTACAATAGATCCTATAATCTTCAAATTCTATAAGAGAAAGTGGGGATTTTTCGAAAAATGTATCTGCAGATGAATTTAATGCTGAGAAAAAACCCGAAAAAAACAAATCGTCCCTATTCCATTTTTTATCAAAAAAATCTTCAGAAAACCATGTAAAAAACGGAATACCGCTTGATCGAATCCAATAGAATCCACAAATTGAGTTTTTCAATAAATCTTGAGAAATAATTTTTCACCCACAAATAACTAATTTTTTGAGCACTTAAATTAATGAGTTTTTATTATTGGATTTATATAAAAAATTCAAAATAAATCAAAAAAAAAAATATGAAAATTGAGAAAAAACATACTATAACGCTTCAATATAAGAAGGATCCACAAACCAATCTATGAATGAACTCGCATTTAAACCAGGAGGTATATTGGGTGAATCGAGACTAATTAAATCGTTTAGTTCAACCAATTTTTCTACAAATAATGCCATCTGGGCAAGATCCATATCATATACATAACCGATGTTTGCCATGGCAATTGTGGCTTGATCTTTGGTTAAAAACATTTTTTCCATAGCAATTACTTTAGCATCTTCCCAATTATCTAAAATCCACTCAGTTGCTCTTTTATGAACTTTTAATACTTTATTTACAATTGAACTGTTAGATTCTAAAAATTCGTTGTGAGAAGCAATAACACAGCAAGGATGATTTGCCCAAACATCACTGCTTTTATAAAGATACTTGCCTAAATCGTTCGCAGTTCCTTTTATACAATGCGGCTCCCAAGAGATATATCCATCAATTGAACCCTTATCTAACGCTATTATCATATCAGATTGATCAGTTGTTTCTGAAATAAAGATATCATCATAGCTTAATCCAGAATTATTCAAAATCATACTCAAAATAAAATCTTGCATATTATATCTCGATGGTACTGCAATTTTGAGTCCTTTAAGATCTGCACCTGTAAGAATAGAAGGATCATTTTTTACAATCAAAGCGGACCCATTAACATTTACTCCAGCTAAAACAGTAATATTTGCAGCTGCCACAGTAAATCGATGGAATAATGCAGGTGCAAAACCGAAATATGCCATATCAATAGATCTTGTCATAGATTCAAATGAGGTCATTACAGCCCCTCCATTCGCAAAGGTTATAGCTTCGATTTCTATTCCCTCATCTTCATAATATCCATTTTCTTGTGCAACATAAAAAGCAAGTTGATGTAAATCACCTTTTAAATAACCAATGCGTACATCAGCGTTAGATTTATCAAAGAGGAAAATTACTCCAATACCAATTCCGGATACGAAAATCACTCCAAAAATGATAAGAACGGCCTTTGTTTTTGTTGAAACCATTTTTTAAACCCCATATAAAATTTTGACTAAAAATAATCAAAATTTATATCTGTTGATTTCTTAGAAATTAATATACATATATGAACATTATTGTTCACAATAAACAAAAATGTAAAATATATTTCTGAATGTGTATTTTTCCGTGCGGATATTCCATAATACGAATTGTCTTTGAAAGAATTTTACATAAATTTCCGAAAATTTTAAAATATTCCTCTTGAATCATTTCGTCGGGAGATAAAAGTGACTGAATATCCAACGAGTATTTCTTTTTAAGGTCCGTAATACTAAGTTCTAAATGATACTGAATCATA
>JAUWOE010000127.1 GCA_030612265.1 Promethearchaeum sp. | reverse complement strand
TCTCATATGCATCGAACTTCCCGGTTAATTATTATTACCTAACTTACGGGATCAGCACCAAAGTGGGAATGGCGGATTGGAAGGCAGCGGTGATCATTTATTCCAAAGACACCCCAGAAAAAAAATGGTTACGGCTCTATTGGTGGAACAGAAATCTCCAAAAATATATTTCCAGCAAATTTTCAATGGGGTTATCCCAAGAACTACATTGGGAGACCAGGAAGGGAATAATGTCCCCTAACATTTATGAAAAAACCCATTTAAAACATTTAATAGAGGGATTGGAAAAAATAAAGGTGGTTTGGCTTGAAATTCAACCTGTATATGAAGAAGAGCCCCTCTTTATTCGGAAAAAAATTAAATCCAAGAAATCCTCCCGAAAAAAAAGTTCGGGAAAGAAGAGTACGAGTTATAAATCAAAACTAATACTCGAAGACTAATTGTCTTTTTTTTGTCAATATATCATTACTACGTAAATATAATAAAAGGAAGAGAAAATTTATGGAAAATCACAACTCGTTAGATGCAGAAATTGATAAAAAACTTATCCACAGCCTTATGAATTCTGAAGAAAAACGCCAGCTGCTCAGTTTTTTATACATAATCTATGATAAATTACTTTACAAAATTAATCATGCCGAAACCGAGGAAGAAAAAAAACATGGCACCGAATTAGTTATCCTCCTCGAACATTACGATGATTCTTTCGAATTAGAGAGAGAATTTGAGATAACTGACCATTCTCTTCTGGAGATTATGTGGGAATTCCATTTCTTTGTAAAACAGGAACTGTATCCCTCCTTAGACGACTACTTAAAATCTAAAATACAAAAAAAGATCTATCCACTACTGATGTTCTTTAAGGACGATGTGGGGAATGTCACCAGCTATTATTTTGATCTAGAAGAACTGGCAAAAATTTTAAGTACCTACTTTAAAGATCTGACCTATAATAAAGTCCAAAATCAAGCATTTGAGCTCGAGAATGTTAAATGCCCCAAAACATCGGGTATTCACCAGTTGGTAATTCTCAATACCTTTGATGATGTCAAAGTACTTTATTATCCAGAAGAGACGTATAATGTTTTTGATAATTTAGAGCATAGAGTTATTTTCGAACCCATTTTTCAAGCAGAATATGAGTTACATCAAGTCATGGATAAAATAGATTCACATCTGAGTGAAGTTAAAATGATGTTAATCATGCTTCTTCCTCAGTATTTCCAGAAATGGCGAAAAATCGAGCGATATCTAGAAAACTCGATTGGTAAAGAAATACCTCTTTTCACGTATTTAATGGATAATGAGGATAAAATTGACGATGAAATAATTGAAGTAATTTCCCCCCCTACAAGCAATATAAAATACTACTCCGAATATACTACAGGGTTAAATAGAATTTTAAAATTAAATTCTGATATGAAAAAGCTAAAAGAGAAAGCTGAAATGGAGTATATATCCACTTTTTCTAACAAGGCAAGGACTTATTTCTCCAATTTTGTCTCACAGATGAACATTAATGGACCTCGAGATTATGGAAGAAGGATCAATCGGATATATAATGAATATCAAGCAACTGTTTTATTATTTAAATCCATCGAAATTGATGATATTAAAATAGCATATCACCAATATTCACTACAAAGGTTAGGTGTATCGAATAATGACATTGGGAACTGAGATCTATGGTCAAGAAATTTGGGGTGAATTGGTTAGAAATTTGTTGAATGCATCGGAGAATGTAGCAAATTTTCTCAATTCCGAAAATGGAATAATCAATCCATCACCATTACGTCCAGCGGGATTAAATGAATCTGAATTAAAATTTTGGAGAAGTACATTACCAGCACTTCTTCAAAATGACGGACGGGGCTTTATCAGAATGGTGGACGCATTAAACAATCGCATGTTCCCGTGGAAAGATAGTTTCATTACCACATTGATAGATTTATTAAATAATGTATTTTTAATTGATCCATCAGAAATGGATATGAATATGATTCGAATTCAGAGATCGACAATTCGAGAGTTTATTCTTTTCATTATCGCACCTTCAACAAAAAGTGTCTTGCGTCAAGAAGAACAAGCGTTATTGAATAAGATACTGGAAGCCTTCAAATCATCGAAATATTTAACTATTTCAGAATCCACCATACGCAATTTATTTCGAGGTAAAACAACCAAGAATATAGAGAAGATGAAAAATATACATCGACATTTACATTTAAAAGAGTTTACCCAGAGAAGGAAAGATCCAAACACTGGCAATTATATCAATGCAAAATATTATCGGTTCTCTGATGAAATCTTAAATGTTCTAGTTCAAATGGATATAGTTTATCAAGATGGAGAAAAATATGAGATAAAAAACAATAGTTTATTCGATATGAATTTATTTTCGGCAATTATACTTTCGGATATATGTTATAATGAACGAAACAGGTTGAATGACAGTTTAAAAATTGGAATATCAACCCAAATTGCGTTATTATTCATGTTGGCATCCCAATCATCTATAACCAATGAATTTGCAAACCATAGCGATAATTCCCAAATACTCGAGTATCAAGGTTTTCATTCAGGTATGGAAATTATCCCTAAATCGTGGGTTTTTGATGAAACAATGGAAATTTATGCGGTTCCACTAATTAAGTGCATTTCGTATATAGTTGGGGGTCCGGCGTGGTATAATATCATAGATAGAATTCTGAAGAATCAAATTCAAGCCCAAATCAATCAAGAAGTTCTAAATCCTGAAGAAAAAATCAATCTGAAAAAATTATTAAAACAATTGGCAACACGTGTTCCGTCAATTAATCAATGGAAATTAGGCGAAAAAGTTCGTGTAAATATCCCAATTCTCGTAGAAGTCGAAAATCTATTAACCGATATTACTTCTGGTATTGATCGAGAATAATAAATTAGAATAAATAAGAAGAAAAAAGTGAAAAATATGAGTTATGGAAGAAGATATCTAAGTAAATCGAATTTAGAGAAATGGCAATTAAAGGTTAGTAAATTTCTCACAATTCCAAATCTATTAATAACGATTTTCAAGCCTGTTTTATTAGAATTGAAAGAGATTACCGAAAATACAAATGAATTTATTAATACAATGACTACCAACTTGAAGAGGGCATATTCCAACTCTGATGAAATAGTCCAAGATTCTAAAGTATTCTTTGAAACGGAATTAACTGAATTTCAAACAAAAGTTGAAAGAAAAAGACAATCAATTTCCCGCAAGAACAGGCATTTTAGTGGAAGGGAAACTAAAATTAAGAGGATTAATAGTTTTCTAACCTTATTAAAACATGTAGATAGTGACATGCAAATTAATGAAGATATTTCATATGGGGGTATTAGCACAGACCAAATGATTAGTATTTTACAGAATTCCTTTAATGGACATATTTATGATTTTTATTTACAAACCATTCAAGCCAATCTTGATGAATTTCGGTCAAATAAAATTTCAAGTTCTGCCTCATTTATCTTTAAATTCTTGCAAGAGTATTTACAAGTCTGTAAAACTCCCCTGTACAAAGAAAATTTTGAATCTAATAAAGAAGTGAAAAATATCAAAGAAATTATTATGTTTTTAAATTATTACTTAGACCTTCTTAATGAGAATGAACTTCCTCAATCGGATAAACATAATTTGTTGAAAATCTTAAATCCTCTCAAAGAGTTAATATTCCCATCCGGGGCTTCATATAAAGAAGTATTATCAAATTTCTTTGAAAACTCTAAATATTTCCCATTACAATTGGAAATGATAAGTAGTTCAAATCCCAACGACGATTCCAGAATAACTGCCAAAAATACCTTGATTACTCATAATCTCAGAGAATTCCTTGAACGTATTACCCAAAATCTAAATACCAATCCTGATTATGTGGCTCTCGGTCCTGATTTTTATCCTGGAGTACTTGTAGAGAAGATAAATGAAATTTTTGTTGAGAATATTGCTCATGGCCTAAAAAACAGAAGTGGGCATATTTTAAAGGAAATAGGTTTTATCCCATCAATGTCACCTCATGATGAGGAAAACCTAAACAAAGATAAGAACGCGTATTATTTCATTGGTTCTGAATTAATTAAAATTCTAAAACAGCATAGGATGATTTATGAAATCGATGAAGGAGAAGGGAAGAAATTCTTTCCAACTCTGAATACCGAAACTTTATATCAACTTTATTTGTCACAGATATCTCTTAACCGGAAACGCAATTTAAGTCGCGCTTTAGTTAATAAAATTGCAGGATTCTTTAGCAACCTCATCTTTACAATTTTTATCATCAAAACTTTTTCGAGGGATTCTCAATCGACAACTGACAATCACAGCAACCAGATAGAATCAATTATCGAAAAAAATGCTCTTTTCAAGTTTTTCAATCAAATGGAGCTTAAATTGAAATTTGTTGCTTCACTTAAAGGAATTCTCGCATTTCCGAATTTTCTGAATTTACCTACCGCAGAAGTGGATGATACTAAAGTGGTTGGACGGGATATTTTTCAGATCATGGGGAGAAACACCGAAGATCTTAACATGTTAATTTTCGAATTGGCGAGAGTAATCTAACACAATTCCTTTGAAATATTGCTCAAATGTTAGCATAATGAATTAAAAAATTTAGAATCAAGTGAAATGGGAAGTATCAGCTTTTTTATATACAGTCTATAACGACAGTTCCTACCAGACCAGACTTTCTCGGTTCAACCTTTGATGGAAACCTTCTTAAGTTAAGAAAATGGAAAATTATTTATCAAATCGAATATAATCTTGTAATGAATAGAAAGTTTTTTGAAAATACTATAATCGGAGACTAAAATATAGATGAATTCTAACGTAGATGAAAATCTAAAAACCGAAATTGAGAAAAATCTTGGACAATTTGGGGAAATCTATATCCCAAGTAAAATTAAATTAAAATCAAAAGACTTATTTGGGTTAGAAAAACAAAAATCTCTATTAAATTCATTTTTTAATGTATTAAAGCATTATTCAGAAGATATTCCATATAATGATAGCAGTTTATGGGATAAATATTGGGAATCTAAAACTGATCTCTTTCCAATCCCCATAATTTTATCCAGTTTATTAGTTGGGCCACCAGGAACCGGTAAAACAACTCTTGCTAAGGCATTTGCTAAAGAATTTAATTTTCCCATAATTGTAGTTTTTTCAAATGCACTTATTGGTTCCCTATTAGGGGAATCTTTGAATCGTGTGAAAAACTTATTGCACCAAGCGGAGACATATGCTAAAAAGAAAGGTCCGATAATTCTATTTTTTGATGAAATTGACGCAATTTCGGGGGAACGATCAAATATGTCCGATGTTGGAGAGATTAAACGGATGGTTATTTCCTTCCTACAAGAATTAGATTTACTTCTAGAAAAAAACCTTCCCATCGGCATTATCGGTGCAACAAATCACCCCGAACAACTGGACAAAGCAGTTTGGAGAAGATTTACCTTTAAAATAGATTTTCCCATTCCTAGTGATTCTGTGCGAATGGAGCTTATAAATAATTTCTTGAAAAAAATTAAAAATCATCCAAAATTTGAAGTTAAATTTGATAATAAAGATGTAACTTTGGAGACTATTCGGTTATTAACAAATTCTCTAACGGGTGCTGATATTGAAAGGGCATTCCAAATTGCAATTCTTCAATGTTTTAATAAAGAACAAGGCACGGGAGCAAATATATATACAATAGATACAAATATCTTAATTGGGGCATTCAAATCCGTCATTAATATTAATTTAGATGTTAACGAAGGTTCTGAAGAAAATAAAGCTGATAAATCTTATAGCGGCAGCTCTTCTACTGAAGTTTCAGATTAGTAAATACGAAAAAATGAATACTTTTTTTCTCCTAAAGAATTAGATTTAAATAAAAATAAAAAAAAAAATACGTGAGGATAAATGGCTGTAGATGTAAAATTATTAGGGTTTATACAAGATTTACGTTTGTACAATTTCTTATTATATAAAGATGTTACCGTCCAGATACCAAATGGGATAACAATTTTAACGGGTAAGAATGGGACTGGAAAGAGCCTCTTTCTAGACGCTTTACGATTAGCATTGGGATTGAAATCTCGTACGATTCGAATGGAGCGTTTAACACATTATTTACGAGACAAAGAAAAAGACGCAATTGTCGAAATTACTTTACGCAATCCGTTCCCTCTTGACAGTGAGGTTCGAGGAAATCGAGGAAATCGCATCCTGAATACAAAAGACCCAAGTTTTGATGCCATTTTCCTTCGAGATGTAATTGTGAAAATTCGCAGAAGGATTCATCCCAACGGCACCTCAAGTTATCAAATGTTTAATAGTAAAAGGGAGAAATTCGAGAAAATTAAAGCCACTCAAAAAAATCTTTTAATGGAAGCCCTCTCCCAGGTGGGAATAATTGCTAATGACGAATTGGTATTTGTCCCTGCAGAAGACTTTTTAGGATTCATCAACGATACTCCCGAGAATAGATATAAAATCTTCATGGAAAAACTTGGTCTCAATAAATCGGAGGAAAATTATAATGAAGTTTTAACAGACCTCAGAGAGAAGAAAGATGAAAGGTTTGAAATTGAGAATAAAATTAATCAAAGAAAACAAGAATCTTCAGAATTAGACCAAATCCATAAAGATTGGAAAGAAAAACAAGATAAAAAGAAAAATCTCACCCAAATGGAAACAAAGCGAGAATGGCTTGAATTGATTGAATTACAAAAGAAGAGAGATTCAATTGAGAGAAATATAGATTTGAACGAAAAAAAACTCTTAGATTCAAAAAAAGAAGCTAAAAAAAGGGAGAAAATAATCGAGGAAATAAAAGCTGAAGAATTGGAACCTGTCAACCTAAATTATGAGAAAATCGAAAAGAAGTTTAATGAAGGTAAAGCGTTCCAAAATCAACTCAAAGGTAGCAGTTCAACTTTAACAATGGACGAACAAAAAACAAATCAAGAACTTACAAAATTTAAATCTAAAAAAAAAATTATCTCAAGCGAAATCGAAACTCTCGAACAACGTGTTTCCGACATAAAGAAAAATGCTGAAGACACCGACTTCCACAAATATTATGATGACCAACTAAAGAAGTTAGAAGACCAGAAGGAAATTTTCGAAAAAAATAAGGGGAAAATTGATGACCAAATCGAAAACCGAGAAAAAGAGCTGGATGATGAATATGAAAAACAAAGACAAGAAATTGAGAGAGAATTAAAATACTTAAAGAAACAATTAATTGAATTAATCTCTAAGCAAGACGGGAAAAGGAAAGGAAATAAGCCTTCACGTATGGATTCGGTGATTAATAACCTAAATATCTTTTCCAATGAAATTAAGAAAAATAAACTCGATCGATCAGTTATTGGTCCTGTTTATCGCCTTTTGGATGTGGAAGGTCACAATAGCAAATGGAGACAAGCCATATCACAGTCACTTAAAGGAATTTTGTTTGATTTTATCGCACTAGACACAGAATCTTATAGCAAACTCAATGAGATACGAAAATCTTCAACCCAATTTAAAGGAATCAATATCGGGTATCTTAATAAAGATAACCTTCCAGAACGTCTATATAAAATTGATGGAAAAATCAAAACTATCCGAAAAGAATCTGGTTATGATGTAGATTTTGTCTATCGGAAATTAATTGGGGAACAAGATGCAATTTACTATGCTCGTCTCTTTTCTGGAGGGGATCATGTTCTCGTTGATGAAACCGATTCAAAAAAAGTGAAGGATTTAACTACGAAATATCGTTTCAGCTTTATGAGAATAGATAGACATCTCCATACTGGTCGATCTGGATCTGATAGGTCTGCAGGAGCAAGTAAATTGCCCGTCTTAATCGGTTTTCAAAAAGAAGAAAATATCCCTGAGACTATCAAACAGATCAATATTAAGATTAAAGAGAAGGAACAAGAACAACATTCAATTATGAAAGGCAAATCTGAAATAAAAAAAAATGATAACAAATTCATCGAACTACAAGAAAAGAAAAGCAAAATCGATCAAAAGATTGGAGGAATTAACACCAAAATTAATGATCTTGAAGAAGAACGAGAGAATAAAGATCCAAACAAAATAATACAAAGATGTAATTCTGATATTAAAGATAAGAAAAAGGAGTTAGAAAAAATTTATGTATCAATTCAATTGAATAAAGAACGATTGGAGAATTTGCTTGGGCAACTTAGAGAACAAGATCAACAAATTGCTGATTTCGATAAGAAATTCAAGATTATTGAGAAAGAAATCCAAAAATCTAAGGAAGAACGCAATGTAATTCTAAAAAAGCTTGATACCGAAATAGCAGAATACAAAATAATCAATAGAGAAAGTTCATCAATAGAAGCAAATCTGAAAAAATCGCAGAATAATCTAAATTCAGAAATGAACAATCTTGATGAATTACAGAAAAAATTCGAAGGTATGAAGAGACCGAAAGAAATCCCCGAGCGGATGATTCTGATGGATCGAATTAATCGAATTAAAAAAGAAATTGCAAAAATTAAAGTTCCAGAAGATCACGAGCAAAATTATAAGAAATTTAAAGCGTTTGAAGAAGATTTGGAGAATAAAAAAGAAGAATATTCCAATGCCATTGATAAACTTGAAAAAGAAGGTAAGAACTGGAAAGAAAAAATCCGGACTACTATTGACGATAAAGTGAAAGATGTAAACTTTGTATTCAAAGAAATTCTAAACTCTATTGGAGCCGATGGTGGCATCAAAATTGAAAAAGACGAGGATCATATGAAACCGAGTCTTACACTTTACACTCAGTTCGGTAGAGAATTACCGCGCTCGATCGATCAGCATAGCAGTGGTCAAAAACAAGCCGGTATCATTGCCTTAGTTCTTGCTCTACAATCCCAAAGTATTACACCAATCACAGCAATTGATGAATTTGACCGAGGATTGGATCCTGTAAGCAAACGCAATCTTATCAAAATGATTCCAGATATGATCAGTCGAGCGTTAGAATTAAAGGGAGGCGCTCTCAAGGGGCTCTTTAATCCTCAGTTTATCTTAGTTGCGCCCGACATCGCAATGAAGGATTTAAGCGAAGGTATCAACTATTTGACGTGTGTGATGGCTCAAGATAGTACAAACATAAAGAGTTAAGCAATAAATTAAGTAGATTAAATAGAAAGAACAAATGAGAAAATGGAATGAATAGTAAATGGTCAATAAAACCCCAATTTCACCGGAACTAGTAAAATTTGATGAACTCTCGATTAACAACATCATTTGCTTTAATTTATTGAAAATTCTCAAGGAGCCTTATTTTATAATTTTGAATTTCTTGTCTCAGAAGAGGATAACGAGCGCGGATTTAGTTGCAATTCGAAATTCTATACGCCTTGATATTACTGAGAAGAAATTAAAAATTAAAATGAAACGATTAATCAATTTACAACTGGTTAAAGAAGATGATATTAAAAATGTATATTCCACGACCATTTTGGGAAAGAAAATCATAGAATTTTTTCATGAAAACGAATTAGAATTAAAGAACCTCCCCAGTATGGCACATTTTTTGAGAAATATTACTAAAATCATTATTTTATCACGTCTTTCTTTTGAAAAAAATTGGATGAGTAATATAGATTTGATTGAAGAATATGGTGATTTAGGGTCAAATTCTCAAACCAGACAAATTTTGAATTATCTTGTTAATAAAAACCTTATAAAAAAAAATAGAAGTACCAAAACATACAAAATATCACCAATTGGCCAAAATTTCATTCAATTCTATTGGTCTTTGTATGAATTTTATACAACGGAATATGAAAATTCTCTGCTTGCAGGTAAACCCAACGAAGCGGCTCAAATAAGTTTTAGTCCTTTTTGGACAAATTTCAATTTTTCATCCCTCAATAGTTTAAATTCATTTTTACTAATGAGTCGAGTTATTCAAGATACTTCATTATCAAAAGGTATATTGAGGGCATATTTAAAAGTAACAAATCAGAAGAATAATGATTTGATTAAAGCTTTAGTCAATTTTAAAATCTTAAATATGACTGAAGATAAAATTGTCGTATTAGATTCTAATCAATACTTTTTTTGGAATTTCCAAAAAATCTCTCAGAATTGGAATATCGATCAAACAGTATCTTCCTCTAAATTATCTAAAACAGCAAAACATAGTAGTTGATAAACAATGAGCAATGAACATAATTCCCAATCTTCCGAGACCACACGTGTAAATTCAGTAAAAATTAAAAAGAAACTCTTAAAGGATAACATAGAAATTTGGTCTAAAGCGGAAAAAGTACTTCTTGGGTTAATTGATCCGTTTGAAATTGAAATTGAAAGCGAAATTAAAAAATTATCAGATATTAGAAAATTAACTAAAGATGAAGATGAGCTTCACCAAGGAATAAAGAGTTATAAATTCATCAATGAAATTAATAGCAAGCAAGGTGAAAAATTAAATCAATTCTTAAATAAAAAAATCAATATCAACTGGGAAAATAATAATAGAAGTTTACAAGAATTGTTAAAGACCTCTTCAAAATTTAAGACGTTGAAGAAAAATGTCCAAAATGCAATTAATGAAGCCAAATTTGCATTTCCAATCATGCGAAAAACCGAATTCCCAATTGCACTTGATAAGGATTTTTTAATGAATAATAATAACCTCTTAATTGATATATATTCACGGTTGGAACGATCTGAATTAATCTCAAAGAAAGGAATTATTAATCTTGATGAATCCTACAAGACACGTTTGAAACCCATAGAAGAACTTGAAGTAGATGAAGAATTTTACGAAAATATTTCGGAAGCTCTCAACACTATTCAAAAGGAAGATGAAATTTTGATCTTGAAATATATTCTTAGCGAATCGTACTCAGAATCTTTAATGCGTCTTCAAGCTCTGAGCTATCTTGCCTCAAATGGTATGGTTTCCCTGGTTCCAGCAGAAGAAGATGAAGTGGCAGATTCTGGAAGATA
>JAUWOE010000144.1 GCA_030612265.1 Promethearchaeum sp. | reverse complement strand
ATATCGAAATATCTATTCTGCAGAAATATATCAAAAGAATTTGGTGTTAATGTCAAAGGTGGAAGTTGACGAAGGTTTTTTAGTAATTCCACTAGACCCTAAGGATCTTGATAATCTATTTTTCTCGATTCCTTCAATGGCAAAATCTTATGGAGATGTGAAATTTGAAATCAACAAAGAATCTGGAAAAATCTCTGTTTCATTAGATCGATATATATACCATAAAATATCGTCATGATTGAATAGAATAAAAAAATGAATAAAAATGACTAATACTGAAGCCCCAAAGAATGAGAATATGAAAAAAAGATTTACATTAAAAAAATGGTTTACAGCAGTAATTATCGTTTTTATTATCTTTTTAATTCTGAAACTAACCAGCAAAATAAATTGGCCATGGATCTGGGTGCTTTCGCCTTTATGGATCGGTATGATTCTTGCTATCTTCTTTACTTCATTTGCCCTTTTAGTTTGGAGGTTTTTATACAAGATGATGACCGGGAAAAATCCATTCCGTTAGGGCATCTATTCTCTCTTTGGCGATAGAATAACCTTGATTATATAATCTTTCTAATTTTTTTGTATCTTTTGTTGTTCTCCCTACTTGTAAAAGATCTTGCGGTCTAAAAATGAAAACCTTCCCATCTTCTTCTAATTCTTTAAGGTAATCAAGAGTTGCATTATAAATTTTATGTCTGTTCTTCATTATATCTTCTATACCTTCATAACCCTTGAAAAATTTCTTAAGCAAATTAAAGTTCTTGAACGGTTCTTTCCTATAACTGTAATTCTGGGTAAGAAGAACAACATTTTTCTCATATCCATCTTCAATTGCCTTTCTAATCGGTATAGGATCGGAAATCCCGCCATCAAGATAATTTTTACCATTAATTGTTTTTATTTTTCCCATAAAAGGGAGACTGCAGGAAGCAATTGTAATATCCATTAAACTATCTCTGGTTATATTCTTCTTATAAAAATACTCGATATTCCCTGTTTCACAGTGAGTCGCACCAATAACATGCTCACTTGATGATTTAAAATATGTTTCATAATCAAAGGGAACTAAATGATTGGGAAGTTCATCAAAGAGAAATTCCATCCCGAAAACGGACCCATTTCGTAAAAAATTGCCAATGCTAGAATACCTTCGATCTTTGGCAAAATCAATATCAACTGTTCGATTCCTTCCTACCTGGCGAGAAACATAGGATAAAGTATTTGAAGCGCCGGCTGAAACTCCAATTACATAGGGAAAATGTAATTTATTTTCGAGAAAATAATCTAAAATCCCAGCTGTGTGAACAATACGTTGCCCTCCACCTTCACAAACTAATCCGATTTTTTTAATACTGGACATCGAAGCGTCAACTTACTTTTTTAACCAACTGCGTAAATCTCGGCCTTTTTTCTTTGATTTTGCTAATAAGGCTCTCACAACTTTAGTAATTGCGTAAGGATTCAAACCTTGATGATTTAACTGCTCCCACAACCCGGTAATCCCCAATTTCGTTACGCCCAGATGCTGATAAATTGGGGAGTACCCAGATTCTAACAGCCATGTACCGAACCGAATGCCCAATCCTGTCTTGTAATTTTGACTTTCCACGAGTAAAACAAACGGAGCTTGCCCAATTTTTTGTATCATCGCCTTATCTGTTTTATTTAAAGTTGGTTTGTTAATCAAGCCCACATATTTTCCTTCTTCACGTAAAGTTTCAACAACATCAAGACATCGATATAGCATTTCACCATAAGTTACAATATAACCATCGGTTCCTTCGCGAATTAACTCATCCTTCTTCGGCTTGAATTTATATCCGCTTTTTATATCAAACATATGATTTCCTTTCTCATCTAAAATAAATGGTGTCGGCGAACGGGTAGAAAATATGAATTTAAGACCAGGATCATTAAATATCTCTTTCACAATCGCCCCCATTTGATGCCAATCAGCCGGGAAATATAACCGAGTAATATCTTTTTCAGCAATACCATTGTCTGCGAAAAAGTGATTTATCCCAAAATGGGAATTATTATCTGACATCCAATCTACACCGCTATGCGAGAAATGAGCCAAAACGTTGGCATCGTTATAACGAGCCATTGTAATTTCAGAAGGAAGCATTTCTAAGAATGCAGAAAACGTTGCCGTAATCCCTACTCTACTTGGGATGTTACCAAAACCAGCTGCCACTGAAAAATTGTTTCTTTCCATAATCCCTCCATTAATGTATACTTCAGGGAATTCTTCTTGAATAAAATGAAGCCCAGTAGAACCTGCTAAATCATTGTCGATAACTTTTACCTTATGAATTCGCTCTTCATATGACATTTTTCTTAAAATTTCACAGACAACTTTACCGAATTTATCTCTTGCTTTTCTAAATTCCGGTGTACTACCTTTATATTTAAATTCGGCTTTCTGTTTTATTGCATTTTGTATAATTTCTACTGCTTTATTGTAACCTCGTTCATTTAAATATTCAACTGCTACTTCTTTTGGTATAACATCATGTCCTTTTGTTGTATCTTCAATACCTTTTATACCTTGAGCCATTTTCCGATGAATAACTACGGCGGCAGTTCCTTTTGATGTTATTGCCCAATGCATTGCTTTATATAGATCCCGAATATCACCGGGATTATTACATGTTTTTGTATTAATTCCATGGCCATGCAAGGTTTTTTCAATATCATAACCACGTAAATATTCTTTTGGATGCCCAGTAATGGTCATATTATTATCATCGATGAATAATTTTACCTCTAAATTATTTGTTGATGCAAATCTTGCCGCTTCAGCGCTATTTCCTTCTTGTTGTGAACCGTCACTTCCCATTATCAATATTTTTTGATGAGGATTAGCCAAAGCAACACCATTTACGAAAGGCCACATATGACCTAACCTACCAGAGCTGAAATCTATTCCTGGTGTTTCACCTTTTTCTGGGTGCCCCGGAAGCCAGCAAAACGCCTGCCTATACTGAAGAAGGTCTTCAAATGGCATAAAACCATTTATCGCTGCTAGGAGGTAATGAACGGCGACTCGATGCCCCGCTGAATCAAAAATTACTGGATGGATATGATTGCGACCTTTACGTATGCTATCTGCAATGATCATTTCCGGAACTATATCATATGCACCGCCCGTATGGCCCCCTAAGCGTTTTACTCCAGCATATGCTGTGAAAAATACAATTGCATCCCTTGCCAGTGCTATATTTTTCTGCAGTTGCTTAACTTGAGAATCAGAAAGTTCTTCGTCATTTAAATTTAGAATAACGTGGCGGTATTTTTTCATGTCTATTGGAAATTTTACTTTGGAAGCCATTAGATTGCCTCATTATTTTTTATATTATATTTTTAATTTTTTAAAAATTTTTTTTAAAATCTAATTAAAATCTAATTAAAATTCTTTAAATGATTTGGCAAAAGATTTTAATTAAGGGATTAATAAGGAAAAATTTTTCAGTTATTTTAGAAAGGGCGTATCTGCTAGTAAAAAGGGATAATCACGGAAAATATTAAAATCGACTTCTTTCATTCTGTTAAAATAATCTCTTTCCAATTCTCGTTCTATGCAGATTTTCTTTTTTATTTCTTCAAGAGAAAATTTGAAATTATCATCAAGATTTTTCTGTAAACCTTCACAGTATTTGATAGTCCGCCTGAAATTTTCTTTGGAGGTCATAATCATCGACCAAAATGGGAAAAGATTACATTGAACAGGGCGTGTTTGATAAATTTTACATAATTTTTTTCCATCTTCATTAAATAGGAATAAACAATCCGAAGATTTCTCAAAATTTAAGACTAAGGTATCTATTATTTTGGTATTTTTTGTATCCTCCAAATTTTCATCCCAGATAGTGTATTCATATTTTGTGATCGATAGATATTTTTTGGCAAATTCTACTTTGGAAATCTGCAAACTTTCTGAAATTTTTGCAATATCTACCATATACATAAAAATGTATCCTTCCGTAATACTCGAGCAGCATTTTCCGCATTGTTGGCATTGAAAAGTAATTCCCGAGGATACGGAATCACAAAGATCCATATGAAAAATTTGTTTAGCAAAATTAAAAAAATTTTATTTTTATTTTGATAACCTTAAATGCCTAAAAATAAAAGAAATAAAAATAAATTATCTTTAATGCAAGTTTTTGAAGTCCTACGGTCAATCGAAACGCGGTTGATTATGGGAAAAAATTCTCAAATTAAAGACATCATAAGCCCAGATAAAGCCTACTTAATTATAGATGATGATAGCAAAAAAATATTCATTTTAAGAGGAAAATCTACGTTAGTTTATCATTTTATAGCACAAAAACTTGCAAAAGAAATTAGGAAATCAATGCTCGGTTTTTATGGAATTGAGGAAATCAAAACAGGAGAACAAGCATCCAATATTATGGGAATGGTCGCAAGTGATACGGGAAATATAAAAGAATTTATAAATCCTGATGTTCATTCTGAAGAAGATCCGGTTATGGATCCCAATAATACCAACGTTTTTCTCTTAAATATCGATCCTGCTTGGCGTCAAAAAATACAACCGAGCGATTTACAAGTTTTTAAGAAAAAGCAAAAAACAGAGCGAGTATTTGATCAAATCAAAGATAATCCTTTGGATCCAAATTATAAAGCAGATTTAGTAATTATAGATTCATCAATTTATACTCCAACAAAAAAATTAAAAAATTTTTTGAAAGACCGTAAAGAAGAAAGAGTTTATGAAAAAATTGGTGAATTAACAGAGGGAAAGTTCTTTTCCCCCGAATATTGTTGTCGTTTTATTGTTAAAGGAGAATTTATAAATTCAATTGAATTAATACGAAATAAAGAACAATTGAATTCTAGCTCAGATAAGATCAATGCCCCCATTCTATTTATTAGAAGAATAATTACCGAGAGATCCATTGAAACTTTGAAAAATTCATTTGATTTACCTAAAACTGAATCAATTGATGAAATAATTACCAGAGTACGAGCGGAAAAAGCTAAAAAAGAACCTCTTTTGTCTTCTTTGGAAAATATGAAAGATAAAAAATCATAAACCGGTGATGAGATGAAACCACCAATTGCTGTTTTATCTATTTTCAATAAAATTTTGAAACATATTACACCGGATGATGCAGAATTAGATCATATTGAAGAAGTAACTTCACTTATCATAAAATATATTGAAAATAGCCAAATTCCGGATGAAATTTCCATAACATTTATCGAACCTCAAGGTTCTACAGGGTTAAAGCAAACTGCGTTAAAAAACACAGCAGACATTGATCTTTTTATAGGAATTAATCCCGAAATAATTCTTAATCATCATTTTTCATCTAAAAAAGAAAAAAAAGAATTTATACACTCTAAATTTAAGGAATTGACAAAATCTTGGTTAATACCGTGCTTAAAAGACCAGGGTTTAAATAATGTAAGGATGAGCTATGCAGAACATCCCTATGTCTCCGCTGATTTAAAAGGAACTGAACTAGATATTGTAATCTGTTTCGATGTTTCAAGCAAATATTTACAAAAATATGGTCCAATCACATCTGTTGATCGCACACCACATCATACACGGTTTATTCGAGATAATATTAATAAAAAACAAAAGGATGATATTCGTTTATTGAAGCATTTTTTTAAATGTTATAATTGTTATGGGGATAAGAGTGCCCTTGGAAGAAGCGGATTTATTGGATATAGCGCTGAATTGTTAATTTTTTATTATGATTCGATTTGGAATCTTTTCTTAAATTTCGAAGAAATTAGTTCTAAGATTATTTATCACCCAAAAATTTTTAATTCAATAAAAAATCCATATAAAAATAAATCCTATTTGACAATAAAATCAAATATATTTCCCAATGATTACTTAATTATATTGGATCCTACTGATATTAATAGAAATGTCGGTTCTTCTATTTCAAAAAGGGCATTCAAGTATGTAAATCATCAAATTCAAAAATTCTGTAATAATCCAGACTCTTACTTTTTTGAACATCATGAACTTCCTTCTATCAAACAATTGGATTTATCAGATGACCAGCTTTCTTGTTTTTTTTATGCCCAGTATAAAGAAATTAAAAAGGACCATTATACAAAATATCGAGATAAATTATACTCATTGATGGAGCAAATTATAAAGAATGCAAGCAAGGAAAAGACATTAGAACCAAGGTTTATGAATGTTATAGGTGAATTAGTTTTTGATACTAAAAAAGGGCAATATATATTAGCATTTTTTACAGATTCACCCAAAATTAGTTCAAATTTTAAAAGAGAAGGCCCAAAAAAAAAATCAAAATCGCATTATAATAAATTTAAAGAAAAGCATCCAGATGCTTTTGAAGAAAATAATCAGCTTTTTCTTATTTTAAAAAGACCATTCACACATTTTAAGGATTTTTTAAATTATTTTTTACCCAAAAAACCAATAAATGGATTGGATCTTATCAAAGTTGGTTCAGCTCTTGATCCTGAATATCAATTATTTGCTGCAAAGGGAATGGGAAACTTGCTCGAAAACGTAATCCCATTTATTTAGAGTTTAGTGTTTTTTTTCTTGACCTTATCCATATAACCACACACACAAGAAAGTTTGCCACACATCGGACATATTTCTATTTTAGGTTTGGTTCTTTTAGCAAATGTTCTTCTTCGGTTTAGTCTTTTCGGTTTAGATGATTTTCGTATTACTGGAGTTCCTTTTAAACTTGGTTGTTTTTCTGAATCTTGGATTTTTATAGATGGAGCTTTATTATTAGATATTCTATTGGGAACGCCAAATAAATTATAACCCCTATTTAATTTTTTAGGCGCTTTTTCAATTTTTTCTTCTTCAATACTTGGATTAATTTCAATTTTTTCTTCAGAGATTTCCTTAGGTTTAATAATTTCAGCGGAGTTTTGATCATTTATTGAAACTGAAGATTCTTCTGATAAAATTGTTGGTTCAAACGAATTTTTTTTGTCCTTAGAACTTTGTTGTTCAATTATGTTTCTTATTTCGTCTTCTAATTTTCCTTCAGCAGTTTCTACAGGAAAAATGGATGGTATTTCTTTTGATTCTAAATTTTCCTCATCTTGAATTGAATTATCAACGATTTTTATTGGTTTTGGAGGAATCACAGGTTTTAATGTAAGATTTAATACATTTGATTTTTTTATTTTCTTCATTATTTCTTCTATTGATCCAATTATTGGGTCTTCTTCAATGGGCTCGGGCGATACTGCTTCAACTGGCTTTGGTGGTACTTGAATGGGCACGGGTACTACTTCTTCAACGGGCTCGGGCATTACTTCTTCAACGGGCACGGGCATTACTTCTTCAACGGGCACGGGTACTACTTCTTTAATGGGTTCAGGTACAACTCCGTCATCAGGTTCGGGTTCCACATTTTTAATTAAATTTGTTAATCGGACTATTTCCTGCTGACCCTTTTGAAAATCCTCATCAGTCCATACCCCATTATCAACAAGAGGTTTTGAAGCTTTCCTGATGCAATAAATTGCTTCTTGGTATTTACCTTGTTGTTCAAAATTTTTCGCTTTTTGAAGATATTTTATTCCAATTTGAACAAAATTATCAATATCTTTAATAGGTTCTTGATTTTCAAGAATAACTTCTTCTTCAATTGATTGAATTACGTTTTTATTTTCTAAGATCTTGGATTTTAATTTTTCCGATTTTTCCCTTAACTTACTATAGTTCCAACTTGAGCTAAACATAATTATTCTCTCAAGTAAGTCAAGAGATTCTTGAATCGCTTTGAGATCTTCAGCTTTACTTAATAATAATGCTTGAAAATAGAGAAATTCTGAATGTAATTTTTCATTGTTTAAACGGTCTGCAAGATCAATACCACCATCTATAAGTTGAAATAACGTTTCACGAGATTTGTCTAGATTGTTCTCCTTTTCAAATTCTTCTATTTGAACTGTTAATTCTTTAAAAAAGCTAATAGAACCTTGAAGACAATCATAACAAATTAACTGGTGATCGTATAATTCAGAATCAAAATCAGAATCACTATCCCCAATTAACATTTTCAACCCTTTACAACTTTCACAGCGAGATCGAGGTGTTTTTTGGTTGATAAACAATATTTGGATTAAAATTTTTAATATTTTTGAATTTTGGTCTGAATCTCCATTAATTGAACATCTTCCCCAAGAAATGTGGTTTTCAGTTGGAAATCCTTCGATTGGTTTTATCCCATGGGGCATAAAAGTGAAAACAACTTTCTCTTCTTCTAACGTTACTGTTAATAATCTATGACTGGGAATAGTTACCGAATAATTTTGGTCCTTATTTACAAATTTTAAATCAGGAAAAGGATTTTTTAATTCATTTATTGCTGAAGCATTTTCTTCACATTCTTTTGATTCTGCTGGAAAAACATCGATATTAAAATTTCCTTCAATTTTTGATTCATCGGGTGGACTTTCAAAATTGTGATAAATATTCCATGAAATTAAAATGTTTTCTAGTGATAACGGCTCTATTGTTTCCATAAAATCAATAATTCTCAATTCTTAGATCTCCCTCTTTATGTAAAAATAAATTTATAATTAAAGATAATTAAGCCGCTCTTAAGTTTATTTTTTACTATTAGTAATTTCATATATATATAAAGATTTAAATTAATTAAGAAATACTTCAATAATACGAATCTGTTGTTAAATATTTAATATAGGTGAAAATTCATGAGTCTAACAATTGATGAAAAGACAAATACTCAGAAAAAAAAAATTCCACTGGTAATACAATCTTTGATCCAGATGGTAATTTTATTGGTTTTATCTTTAATTGGGTTATTTATTATGTTAATAATTTTGTTCATAGTAATTAGAAATATGCCTGGATCTCCTTATATGTCTGTTTCTTGGGAACTCCGCGGCCAAACCCAAGCTGAATATTTGGAATGGTTGAATAATCGGTATGGTTTAGATAAGCCTGTAATTTCCCAATTTTTCATTTTTTTATGGAATTTGATTTCAGGAGATACTGGATTATCTCTCTCTGTACATCGAGGAGCTACCGTGGAATATTTAATTGAAAGAGCTTATCCTCGATCATTTGAATTAAATTTTCTATCATTCGGTTTTTCTCTCCTTCTAGGTGCAATATTCGGAATACTTGCATTTGTTTTCAAGGATAAATGGTTTGGATTGATACCTCAAGCAATTAAAAGATTAAATTGGGCAATACCAGTAGTCGGATTGGCGTTATTGCTCCAGCTTTTATTTTCTTTCAAACTTGGCTGGCTTCCAGCATGTCGTTATTTCGATGCGACTTTGGAAGAAATACCAGCAATCACCAATTTTAGATTAATTGATTGCCTTTTAGCCGGGAGATCAGATTATTATTGGGATACAGTAAGACATTTAATTTTACCAATAATTTGCAAAGGTTTCTTAATGTTTTCGTTTATTGTGTGTTTAACTTATTCGATAATAGATTTCTT
>JAUWOE010000056.1 GCA_030612265.1 Promethearchaeum sp. | reverse complement strand
TTAAATTCTTTTAAATGAAAGAGATCTATAGGGAAAGAACAGCTGGTCGATTGGGGAATCGCCTGTGACTGTAGAAATATCATTGTTATCACTTAATATTTCTACTTTCCCACTTATAACTTGATCGGAAAATGTTTCTTACGATTAGAGGCGTTTTAAGTCGGAGAGTCTATAACCTTGAAGCCTGTTTTCTTTTCTTTTCTTTCTTCTTGCTTTTATTTACTAATAATTTCTTAATTTTCTTTTTTCATCTCCATTTCTATTCTTTCTAATAATATCTCTTTTTAGGAAAAGAATGATTAAAAAACATGTAATCAAAAATTTGTAATTATTTTTTAGTTATGATTATAAAATTCACATACAAATAGAAGAGTTGAGAAATATTCACATAGGAAAATCATTTTTCATAATGTTCAATGTTGCAGAGGGCGGAATTGTTGAACCCATCGAATTCAGGAAAGAACAATTAACTTCGGATAGAAGCATTATTGTTTTGGACGAAAATGAGCATTTAGTATGGCTGTGGCATGGAAAAAGACGGGCTTTGGTACCAAGACGTATGGCTTTGCGACAGGCTCAATCCATTAAAGGACATGGATATCAAGTAGGAAATGCAATTATCGGTCGTAATTTGGATGCAATTATTGAGATTGATGATCGAAAAATTGGCAGAGAATCCGAATCGACCCAAAAAAATGAGAAGTTAATGCTATTATTAAACAAAGATTTCGAAGGGATTGGAAATTTCTTATATATTTTCGGTAAAGGTGGAGTAAAAACAACCCCAGTACTAGAAAGTAAACCATTTATTAAACAAATTACTCCAACTCCCATATCTGCTAAACCTGAGGAGCTGAAAACAGAACCAGAACATCCAAAATTAGACATTCCTAAAATAAATATTAATGTTTTGAAGGATGAATTAGCAAAATCAGAAAAAACACAAACAAAACCTACTTTCGATGATTCTGATAAATTACTAATTGGAAAAATTATCGTTATTTTAATGGAACAATTTAAAGATTTATTAATTTCATCACAAGATGACGGTTCTATAAAAATAGAACAGATGGAAGGTGATATTTGTTCATTTTCAATTGATAATCACAAAATTAAATTTATTCCAGATTCATTTTCTGAAATCCCAGCTGAGAAAAAGAATGCTATTGAAAATCAAATATCAAATCTAATTTAATCCATTTTTTCAAAAAATTTTTATTTTTCTTATTTAAAATCATATGTGTAGACAATGGATTTTAATAAAATTATTTCCTATTATGAAAGACTTGAATATACTAATAAAAGGCTGGAAATGATAGATATCCTTGCACAATTATTTTCAGAGTGTGCTATGGAAGAGAATCGTGGCGATTATCGAAAAATTATTTATTTAACTCAAGGTAGGCTTGTTTCAGAAATAGATGATTTTCCAACTTTTGGTATAGCAGAAAAAATGGTGATTCAGGCAATATCAAAATTTACTGGTATTTCTAATTCCAATATAAAAAATCTAATTAATAAGAAAGGGGATGTAGGAGAAGCATTAGAATCAATTCTAAAGAAAAGAGAGGGAAAAAAACAAACTTATTCATTAGATACATTTGTGAAGAAAAAAAAAACAGATAAAATACTGGAAGTTAGTCGTCTATACAGTGAATTAGAAAAATTATCGAAGATTAAAGGTGAAGGAAGCCAAGATCAGAAAATAAATTTACTAACCGGCATTTTCCGATTAAGTTCTCCTCAAAGTGCAAAATTTATTGTAAAAATTATTTTATCCGATTTAAGGATGGGTATTGGCGATAAGACTATTTTAGATTCATTAGCCTTAAGCTTCACTGGATCTAAAGAAAATCGTTCCATTATCGAAAATGCATATAATATTCATCCTGATTTGGGATATATTGCAGAAAAATTAATGATTGAAGGGTTAGAAGGAATCAATTCCATTACCATTCAAGTCGGAATTCCAATCCGGATGATGTTAGCATCAAGAATTCAATATACTGAAATCCAAAAGAAACTTGGAGGGGGAGATGTTATTGCTGAATATAAATACGATGGTGAACGAGTTCAAGTGCATAAAAAAGGGCAAAAGGTCTACCTTTTTTCAAGAAGGCTCAAAGATATCACTCATCAATACCCTGATATTGTTGAAAGTGTAAATAATCAAGTTAAATCAGAAAATATAGTTTTTGAAGGGGAAATTGTAGCTATGGATCCATTTTTTGAGAAAATGCTTCCTTTTCAAGTGGTTAGCACAAGAAGAAGAAAATATGATATTGAAAAAATGAAAAAAGAAGTTCCAGTTTGTTTGTATGGTTTTGATTTACTTTTTGAAAATGATAAATCCCTTCTAAATCTACCATTTAATGAAAGAAGAGAATGTTTAGAAAAAATAATTACACCTTCGGATACAATTCAATTTTCTAATAAAAAAATTATTCACAACACTCAAGAAATGGTTGAATACTTTAAAGAAGCTAGAAAAAATGGAGCCGAGGGTATTATGAATAAAGCAATTGGACCAGATTCTGTCTATAAATCAGGAAATCGCGGTTTTCTCTGGATAAAATTGAAAGGATTAGAAGGAGGAAAAATGGTTGACACGATAGATGTTGTAATAATCGGTGGTTCTTGGGGAAAAGGGCGACGAAAAGGATTATTAAGCCCATATTATTGTGCTGTTTATAATAAGGATACAAATAAATTTGAATTTTTCACTCGAGTCGGATCAGGGTTTTCTGATGATGATTTGGAGCAATTTACCGATCGATTAAAGAAATTAGAACTCCAAAAACAACCGAAGAATATCATTTGTGCCGATACACCCGATGTTTGGTTTCGACCAGAAATAATAATTGAAGTTATGGGAGATGAACTTACAATATCGAATAAATCAGATGTGGGAGCAAGTTTAGAGGATCCTAGAGGATATTCATTAAGATTCCCGGTTTTTCAGAGGATTAGAGATGACAAAGATATATCTCAAATAACAACTACTCAAGAAATTCTCGAGCTCTTTAAAATTCAGAATTCTCAAAACGACTAATCTATTTTACGCATTCTTTGAAAAAGTGCCGTCATTAAAAGTGGAAATCCAATGGTGCTGTCCACCCAGACACTAACGCTCTTGCCATCACTTTTTTTTGAATATTTACCCCATGAAACACTTTCAGATATTGTGCAACCTGATAAACCTCCATCATATTCGGTCGCTGTGTGAATTCTAACACCATAGTTATAGCCACTGTTTCTTTTATTCTTTATTTGCTCAAGGTAAGGAAAAACTTGTTGTGACCAATTACGAGGAACACCACCACCAATGATAACAATTCCGTATTTATCATATTGGTCTAATTTTTCGGCGAAATTATTAACATCTCCAATTTCATCTAATATAATGTTATAATCATTGAATTTTCTATATTTTAGTAGATTTAGGCCAAGTTCAGAATCAGAAGTTGCACCACAAAAAATTGGGATATTTCGATCTGCTGCAGTTCGTAAAAAACTGGTTTTCTTCATATTTTTCCCGATTATTTTAAAAAGTTCAGAGGGATAAATGATATGTTGTGTATTCTTAGAAAATTCAGATGAGATAAGTTTTAAAAGATGGTTTTCAGCATTTTTATAATGATTCTCAGGAATATATGTGTCGTATATTCGATTAATGCTTAAATCATAAAGTTCTTTATCATTAACGTTTTTAGAGCCAAGATAATGAGCTTGATTCGTTGGATTATAACTATTAACAATTGAATGAACAATATTGGCTCCGGTGGTAACTATTGCATCAAACACCTTGTTTTCGATTCCTTGACATATGATTTCTTCCATTCCTGCAGGAACCATCGCGCCCGATAAAGAAAGTACTTTAAAGCATTTTGGAACACTCACCATTTCCGTTAATATTTCCAAAGCTTTACCCAAATTCCGTCCTTGAAAAGAGCAAGATTTTAATGCGTTTAATGCATTTTCCACTGTTTCAATTTTGTTCGGATCAAAATTTTTTACTTTCTCTCGTAGATATTCATTTTTTTTCATTATTCGAACCTTATTCTTATAAATTCAATTCTAAAAAATGAGTAATTATTCTATAATAAATACTGCAGCAGCCAATACCGTTGTAAAAATATCATCCCTTTCAACGATACTAGTGGATGTTGTTGATTTGGTTTCAACTATTTTATCACTCATATGAAATATTTCTCGTTTTTCATCATAATCAGCATCAATATCAAATTCTATACCAAGGGTGCTAGCCAACATACTTGCGGCTAAATCTTCTGCGAAATCTCCAGCGGTTTCTTCATCTTGACCTAGACAATGATGTTCACTTAAAAATCCATAGTGTTTTTCATCTTTTGGTTTTGCTACACCTACTGATGCAGAAATCAATTTGTGTTTTTCATTTGAACATTGACGAGCTAAAACAACAAATACAATTTGACCTGGATTTAGCATCTTGAGACCTTTTTTCTTTGAAATTTCCACACAATTAGGGGGAAGAATTGAAGAAACTTGAACAATGTTTAAATGCGCGATTCCAGCATCTAAAAGGGCGGATTCAAAGGATTGTAGTTCCTTTTTATCTGATCCGACTCCTTTTGTGAAAAACACATATTTTGGGACTAAATTCATGATACAATCATTACCAATAAAGCACAAGAATTAAATTTTCTCTTATGCTATTTTAGATTTTTTTTTTTATTATAATATGCTTAATAATCTGGATGAAGAAAAATTGGGGAAGTATGCTCAAAGGAGATTACTAAAATGGAAATAATCGAATCACAATTAGAATTTGACTTGGCGGTTTATATCTGCTCTAACGTCATTCCTCCAAGGATTTGTGGAGGATTAGCTCTATAAAATTCAACGGCTTCTTTAAGTCTTTTCTCATTATACGAATATATTTTAAATATTATTTCTCCTTTTTTGGCTTTTTGACCAATTTTCCGCTCAATTACAATTCCTGCTTCCTTAACACCGGGACAACCTGCAATTTTTGCAATTCTATTAACATATTCATTCCTAACTGCTGTAATAAATCCGTTATCATTTGACTTCATTTCTGCAACAAATGGACCAATCTTTATATCTTCTGGCTTAATTTCTGGATCTCCTCCTTGTGCTTTAATAATTCTTTTCATAGCTATGTAGGCTTTTCCAGAATTTAAAATTTCTAAAGCTAAATCCTTACCTTCGCCTTCCTGTGCTTTTCCTGCCATTTCAAGTAAGATCCCTGCTAATTCACAAGATTTATTTCGAAGGCTAGAAGGACCAATAGTGGGATCAATTAATAATTTTAATGCTTCCTGTGCTTCTAATGCTGGTCCAACAGCATGCCCAATTGGTTGAGTCGCATTTGTAAGCAAGCAGATGCAATCAACACCAACTCTTCTTGCGATTTCTTTAAATTTATTAGCGAATTTTCTTCCATCTTCAATCTTTGGGAATTTTGTTCCCTTTCCGCAAGGAATATCTAGAACTAGTTTACGAACACCAAGGGCTTTTTTCTTACATAGTATGCTAGCGATCATTAAAGGAAGTGGATCTAATGTCAACGGTTTCTCAACCCTAATTAGTGCGTTATCTGCTGGAGCTAAGTCCAATTCACCACCCCATATAATTCCCGCTTTTTCATTGTTTAACAATTCCACTACTTTTTCTTTCGAAAAACTAACAGGAGCAAGAACTTCAAAACTATCGGCTGTTCCTGATGGACTTGTAATTGCACGTGTCGAAGTTTTAGGTATAAATAACCCTGCAGCAGCAACAATTGGGACAATGATTAAAGTCACTTTATTTCCTGGAACCCCTCCTGTGCTGTGTTTATCATAACACTCAGGTCCAAAATCTAAAACTTCACCTGAATGTGTCATAGCTTCCGTTAGATCAACAATTTCATCATTTTTGGCACCCATTGTCTCCAATCCCACAATAAATGCTGCTTTTTCAATTGCTAATAAATTATCATGAGTGCAATCATGAATAATCTCTTGAATTTGAGCTGTAGTAAGTTTCTTTCCCTTAACTTTGTCTTTAATAGCTAGAAATGATTTCGGTCGTGAAGATAAATGAATTTCAATTTCCGTTGCTTTGGTATTTAATTCCAATTTTTTTGCAACTTCATCATAGAGGCCAACCTCTCCTCGTTTAAGCATTTCTTCTCCGGTCGCTATGTCAACAATTGTGATAAGTCCAGGTTCAATAATACTATTATTCTCTTTATTAATATGATATATTTTTACCCTATCTCCGGGTCTTGCTCCCAATTCAAATGCATCATCATCATCCATAATGATAATCCGAACCGCACCCGTGCTAATCCCCAGTTTTTTAAATTTAAATCTCATAATTGAAGTATCTTTTCTGTGCTTAAATTAATTTGCCTAAAAAACAAGAACAAGAAAATATAATTTGAAAAAGTGGAAAAAATGATTTGATTAAAAAATAGAAATTAAAGATTGATCATTAGTGGAAAAATTGCCTCGAAAGGGCCTCGTGAATTTCCATCTCCATCTTTAAAGGAGACAGTTGTTTTAATCGGCAATTCCCCGACATCGGATGCTTTGATCAATATTACCCATTTTATTTCTTCATTAGGACTTAATGCATAAATTTTTTTATCTAGCGTCCCCCTCATCATGCGTATATTCTCATCGGGGAATTCAAATAATATTTCGATCTCCATTGCGTCCCCATCACTGTTATTGGATACAACTACTTGAAGTGGAAAAGATTGATTGATTACTGGTGTCTTCTGTGGAAGGAGATTAATCCCTAAAATCGCTGCAGGAGAAGTTATTTTAAGCTGTTTTGTGTCTGAAATTGCATAATATTGAAAAAGTTTGTTAATACTAAGCGTCAATTTTATGGGACCAATATGAGCTTTACCAGGAAAATTCGTGCGGAATTTAAATGGAAGAACATGATCCCCTTCTTTGTTAAACTCTATTTCGGTTGATATAGAAGGTTTTTCTTTTAAAATCAGATTATCGCTGATATTAAATTCTATGTTTGTAATTGAAAGTGAATCAATTTTGCTTGGAAATTTCTTATGTTTCTCGATTTCTTTTAATTCACTAGTATCTAACTGACTTTGTAAATCAATAAGTACATCGCGTTCAAATTCCTTTTCATCAAGATTTAATGAAAAACTCGTTTTTAGAGCTGCATAGGTTATTAAAAATGCATGGTGTATCAATCGATTTTCAGCAATACTGTATTTATCAGGTTGGATGTTATTAATGATATTCTTTATATATTGTTCATTTTTGTTTAAAACAGCATTTGAAAGATTATGAACAAGTTTCATTAAAATATGTTCACCAAATATATCAGATTCGAATAGAGATCTGAATCGCTTTATTGAATTTATTGCTTCCTCTTGTTCACCTATAACAAAATGACACATAAATGCAAAACATACATTTTCCGTTGCGAATTCCTCTTTAGTTTTCAATTCTGATTTTAATATTGATTTTGCGGTTATATCAAAATAATCGCGGGCTTTTGAAAAGTCATTTAGGAGAAGACAACAATTTGCTGCTTTTCTTTGTACATTTGCTGCTCGATGATAATTTCGTTCCCCACCAATTCTGGAAAAATTTTTACTAGTAAATCTAAAGCATTGCTCGGATATTTTCCATTCTTCTAATTCAAAGAATAAATCGCCCGCTTTCTGAAAATTATCTGCAGATCTTTTATAATCACGATTATCCATGTAATGTTCGGCCTTAGCAAGTAAGACGTCACCTTTTTTCCGAATTTTTTCTTCTTTCCCCATTGGTTCATGATTTATGTTTTTGCTAAAAAAAATTTTATGGTTTCTTTTATTTGCAAATGAATCGTAAAAAAATATTAGATAATCCTTATTTCGATAAATATTCAGAAAAAAAACCACACCTCTTTATTACATTTTTTTCCTATATTTTTCTTAACATGTATAAATCAAGAAAAATTCATTTGTTGGAAAAATTTCATACTAATAACAGTAAATTAAAGAAATATGGATTTTATATTCTCCATTTTATTTGGTTTATGGGGGACAAAGAAAGTAATATTTCTGGTTTTATTTACTAAATTCATAAAATGAATTAATTAAGGAATACATGTAAAACTGATAGAAAAGGGAAAAAAATGAGCAAGTTAAAACAAAAATTGCCAATATTTTTGGCTTTAATACTAATATGCTTTTCAAGCATTATATCATCGAATCAAGTTCAGGATTTAAATGGGAAAAATTTACCAATTGCAGCTGATGCAAATACTGTATTACATTGTGGGTTTGATGGATCTATAGATAGTTCTACTGGAGAACTTGGAATCACAAATGGAAATTGGGATTATGATACGATTAATCCGATAAATGGGACATCTTCAGTCTTATTAGCTGGAGAAGATCGAAATAACATCATATGGGATTATGGAAGTGCCTTAACGGAAGGAACGATTGAAAGTTTTTTCCAATTAATTAGTCTTGACACCATTGATTTTGTTGCAATAATATTACAAGCTGGAAGCTACAATAATTGGCACTTGACTGTGTATATTGATCCAGCGGGTGGTTTATATTGTATGATAAGTGACGATGAGGGTTCACATGGAATTTCAGGTTCTACCATTATTCCAGGGAAGACTTATCACGTAGCCTCAACATGGGGATCTCGTGGGCTTGAGTTATGGTTGAATGGGGTGCTCGTAGCTTCCTCTGTGGCTCTCACTATGGGTTTAGAGAATGACACTCAATATTATGGAATTGGAGAACTTGAATCGGGATCTTCTTCAATAAGTACAATATATGGTTATTTTGATGAATTTCGTGTGAGTAATATCCAAAAAAGCACATTCCCTAATATTGAGGATATAATTGGATCAGTTCCTGCTGCTCCAACTTTGAATCCTATTTCTTCACCAGATGAAGATGGTAACATCCCATTATCATGGAGCGCCGTAAACGGTGTTTCAGGATATGAAATTTATCGATCATTATCTCCAATTACTGAAATTAATTCGAACCACACATTATTGAACTCAACAACTCAATTGACTTATGAAGATTTTAATTTAGATAACAACACCTATTATTATGCTATTGTAGCAAAAAATGCAAGTGGATCCTCAATGCCATCAAATTCTGAATCTGTATTGGTTTCAATCCCTCCCATTCCAGATGAAATTACCTTATTATCTTGTGGATTTGAGGGAACGATAGATAGTTCTACCGGAGAACCTGGAATCACAAATGGAAATTGGGACTATGATACGATTAATCCAATCATTGGATCATCTTCGGTCTTATTAGCTGGAGAGAATCGAAATAATATTAAATGGGATTATGGTAGTGCTTTATCTGATGGGACAATTGAATGTCTTTTCCAATTAATTAGTCTTGACACCATTGATGGTGCTAAATACATACTGGAGGCAGGAGACTACAATAATGGTTCATTGGGAGTGTATTTTTACGAGAATGGCAGTTTATATGCTCAGTTTCGAGTTGGTGAGACAATGCATAAAATTGAATCTAAGACAAATATTACATCAGGAGAAACATATCATGTCGCTCTAACATGGGGTACTCGTGGGATTGAATTATGGCTAAATGGAGAGATTGTAGCTTATGATCTAGCTATTACAAATGGTACGGAGAGCTGGACTCAATATTATGGAATTGGGAATACTCCTATGGGTTCTACAAATCAATCAGGATATGGTTACTGGGATGAATTTCATTTGAGTAATATTCAGCGAAGCACATTCCCTAATGCTGAAGATGTAGAACCCAATGTAAATACAAATGGAACATGGCAAGATTTGGTAGAAGGTATTAATACTGTGCAATGCATTGATCAATCAAATGAAATTTGGATGTTGGTTATGGTTGCTAGTAGTGAGGCATCTCAAATTCGATTAACATATTTTGAATCAAATCCCACATCTATCGATCCAAGTAATTTGGATTTAAATTATTTCTATTTACTAGAAGTAGAAGACATAAGTATAATCCAATCTGTTTCTGTGACCTTCTATTTTGGAGATGCAGATTTATCAAGTGATCAACTTTCAACTATGTGTATGTATCAATATAATATATCAAATTGGTTTGAGCCTAATCAAGAACAAAGGAAGGAAGTGAATAGCATCTATATAGTTGGAATCGATGTAAATACACATTATGCTTTGGGAATTGATCTTTCACCATCTGAAACACCACCATTTAATATTCCCGGTTATAATTTACCTATTATGTTTGGTTTAATGGCAATTGTTTTAGTGTCCATTATCAAGTTTAGAGGTAAATTTAAAAAATAATTTTGGAGAAATATTACTATATGAAAATAATATTTTCTTTTTTACTTTTTTGGAAAAGATCCATATTTAGAAATAATATTAAGCGAAAAGTCGGAAAATATCTGATATTGCTTATTTTATTTAGTGGGTTTTTTCCTATTTTTAATTATCAATATGATAATCATTCTACTGATAAAAATTATTTATCATCTGAACCTCTTACTTCTATAGAAAATACTACTACCTCTTTTGAAATTTCTTATTCAAATTATACTAAACTTCCTTTAGATGATGAAGGATTAATAAATATTCATATTCTAAATGGAAATAATACAATTCTTCTAATATGGATTAATGAAACGCTATTTAATCAAACCGAAATTGAAGGTTTTTTTTATAGTATCGATATTTCTGTAGGAGATTTACAAATTGGGGAAAATCATATAAAAATGGAACTTTATTCCATAAATTCTAGTGGATCAAATCCATTTCTAATGCAATTAACATTAATTCTCATAATTGAAGAACAATTTGATATTAATTTAGTCATTCTATTAATTGGAGGATTTATAGTAATAACTTTAGCACTTATTTTTTTTAGAAAAAAAACACAAATTTTCTCTAACACCAAAACTTTTAAAACTTCAATTATTGGCTTAAATCCTTCAGGGATACCCTCATTATTCGATAATAGTGATGATCTTCCAATGATATCCCCTAGAAAATATCAAAAAATGCAGCGATTTATTGTGAAGGACTTTCCTTATTCAAATTTTGACATTAATCAAATGGATGATTTAGAATTTTGTAAAACCTTGAAAAAAATTTAATTTAGTTTGTCAATATAAATATTTATTATCAATTATGGGGGGATTATTTGTTCCTATTCATTATAACTGAAGATGCAAATATTTTAGCGAGTTTAAAAAAAGATTCCGAGAGTAATCAAAAAAAATATGGTCTTTACTTTGATTATATTTGTAAGCTTTGCCCTCAACGAACACAAAAACATATATATTCAGATCAATTAAAATCTCGTTTGAGAAAAAAGTTTCGAATTGATAATTTGACAGTAAAAGCAATTATTACATATTTTGTTGATAAAAATGCTCTTATTGTAGCATATGATGATTCTGTTAGTATTAATCTTTTATCTAATACAACTCGTAAGAAAATACATGATTTAATTGAGGAATATCCAGGAGTTTACTCGAATATTTTTATTACTTATCTTGGACTTGGCTCTAGACAAGTTTTATGGCATATTTCCTTTCTGCTAGAGTTTGATGTAATTGAATATCTGAGTTTTGGAAAAATTAAAGCTTATGGGCTAATGGATATTGATAAAAAACTAATCATGATTGGATATGTAATATTAAAGAATTCACTTCGAGAATTGTTAAAATGTCTTTTAGATCATCCAAATGGTTCATATTTGGGGGAAATTTCGGGATTATTAGGAAAACCGAAAAATTCAACGCTTTATACTCTAAACAAATTAAAACAACTGAAAATTCTTACTCTATTACAGGATAATAAAAAAAAATATTCAGTCGATATGACATTTAGACAAATATTGAACCAAACTCTTGAAAAACATAAAAAAAAATTTCTTTAATTTTAGGTTCTAATCAATTAATCTAAAGTATCTTTATATCTTTTCTTTGGCAAAGAAGCGTAAAAAAATGGTTAAAAATAAGAGTAAAATATGGGCAATCTTTCTTTTTTGCACAATAATTATCGGATTTGGATCTGTTCAGATTTATTTAAAACTGACCAATAATGAAGCAGCTAATGGAAAGGATCCTTATAATTGGACAATTATGTACTATATTTGTGGTGATGATAGTAATTATTTTAAGGAACCCGATTTCTACTCTCATAAAGAATCTGTAATTAACACACACGGTTCGTTTGATGTAGGATTAACATGTTTATATGATGGATATGGATACAATGATTTAACTTCAAGTACATATCGCTACCTTGTTTACCCAACTACATATTCTGAATTGGATATCGGAGAAAAAAACATGGGTAATCAATCAACTCTAGAAGACTTCATAATCTATAGCCAAAGCCAGTTTCCCGCTACCAATTATGCTTTAATTATTAATGGCCATGGAAGTGGAGTAATGCATGAATTACCACCTGATGATTGTGAGGTAGGAGGATGCAGTTTTGATCACAGTCAATCCCCAGATCATCATGATTTTCTAAATTCCTCGGAAATTATTAATGCAATTGGGGGAAAAAATATTAACCTTCTATTTTTTCATTCTTGTGTTATGGGTGGAATAGAATTTCTATATGATTTAAAAGATTCTGTAGATTTTATTGTTGCAAGTGAAGAAACTACGTACTTGGATGATGACGATGGAACATTTAGCGATATAATAAACGAAGTTAAAGAAAACCCTCAGATATCTGCTGAAGAATTCGGTAAAGAAATTGTAAAAATATATAAAGATTCGCACCCATCATATTTTCTAAAAGGAACTATGTCTTTGATAAAGACAAACTCTTTTTCCTTAATACGGGATAAAATTAGCGATTTTTGTAATTATATTAAAGACAACGATTTGTTTTATGCTGTGGAATTTAGTCGAACGAACACTTACCAAATGGGAACCCAATATGGTTACACTACACATAAATATGTTGATTTAATTAGCTTTATTGAAGATACTAAGGGTTATGCTCATGACATCGATCTTGATGAACAATCTGATGAACTTATAAGTTTTATTAATAATTACATTTCATATAACGCTTATTGGGGCTTATTGGATTCACACTCACACTATAACGGTATGTCAATATATTTTCCGGAATTTGAAAACCAAACTTTCCTACCTTTATATGACTCTATAGAGTGGAACCTCAATTATTCATACTCATGGCATGATTTTCTAGTAGATTATTATAATTCTCTTATTTATTGAAAAAGTTTTTTGGTCTGTTGGTTCATTAAATATTAATTATGTCAGTAAATCCCTTCGAAGATAATTCTGTTCAATCAACCTTGATAATTCCATTATGGGGACGGGCAACTCAAAGTAAGCTTAACCCAAATATTTTAAATGATCATCTCTCAAGCAAAATCCTTGAAAAATTGATTAAAGATTACAATTTTGATATATCTTCAATTGAAAATTATTATGTTAATAAAAAAGAATATTTTGGCTTGATATTTTGCGCAAGAAGTAGAAATTTTGAGAATGCGTTAAAAAATTACTTAAAAATTCATCCTAATGCAACTGTTGTTAATTTGGGATGCGGGCTTGATACCATGTTTTTCCGTGTTGATAATGGTTCGATAAAATGGTATGGAATCGACTTTCCTGATGTAATTGAAATTCGTAAGAAATATATTCCAGAAAACCCAAGATTGAATAATATTGCAAAATCCGTTTTAGATTATTCATGGTTTGATGATATTGATTTTAAATCCGAAGATGGTATTTTTTTAATAGCTGGAGGCCTTTTCATGTATTTTAGTCAATCTGATGTAATTTCACTTTTTAATACTATGCAAGAGAGATTTCCAGGCGGTGAGATTATATTTGATGCGCCTTCTAAGTTCGGTCTTAAAATTTCTAATAGAAAAGTAAGAAAAGAAGGGAAAACAGAGATGTTATGGCATTTTTACCTTAATAATCCTAAAAAGCAAATTTCAAAATGGTCAAAGAATCTTAAGATAATTGAATTCTATCGTTATTGGAGTAAAACCCCCCGTAATCGAAACTGGGCAAAAATTACCCTAAAATTAATGAAAATATCCGATTTTCTTAAATTAGCTTATATAATACATGTAGGATTTCTGTAAATTTAAAAATTTATTTAAAGTAGATAAAAAAAAATATATGTTGATTATCTTGTGTATATTCGCCGATTTGTCACTATTTCCTAATATATGGTTTCTCATCCTCGCGGGACTCATCCTTCTCGCTCAAAGTTTGTAGCTCGAATTATGACCATTTGCATTGATTTTGAATTTACTTCTTTCTAAATTTTTTTACCAAAACCACCGAAACCCCCCCAATCGAAAGAAGCGGTGCACCGATGTAAAGAGTAATAAGTAGATTGCTTTCAAGATTATATTTATCCAAAGGGTCGGTTTTATTCTCAACTTCATCCCCGTCACTAATATTATCGCCATCGGTATCGGGATTTAGCGGATCTGTATCATATACATTGACTTCATCCCCATAGTTTAAGCCATCCCGATCTGTATCGCTGTTGAACGGATCAGTTTCGAGGTTTATTTCTCTTCCATCTGTGAGTCCATCCTCATCTGGATCTTCATCAGTCGGATCAGTGTTATATATATTGATTTCATCGCCATCCGTTAGATAATCTCCGTCTGTATCGTCATCAGCAGGATCGGTGTTATATATATTTATTTCATCCCAGTCATATAATCCGTCATCATCGGTGTCAGATTTTATAGGATTTGAAGAATATAGATGAACTTCATCGCCATCATTTATTCCATCATCATCGCTATCTGTGTCATAAGGATCGGCCCCATAATTAAATTCATCGGAATTTGATAATCCGTCACCGTCTGCATCGCGGTTTTAATTGGGATGATGATGCAGTTGTAACAACTGAGGAAGTAAGTGGAGGAACTTTAATCCAAACTTATTATCCACACGCAACGTTTGATGCTAATTGGTGGAACACATTTATGCCCGTAATTTGCATTGGATTAGGAATTTTCTGTATATTTGATATTGCTTCAATAATATTATGTATAGCAGCTGTTATTGCGACTTGGGGTGGCTTAATTCCTGCATGCATTCTCCTTTTGGGATATTATGGTTATGCGTCTATAATGGATTGCTGTGGTTTTCTCTGTTGTACTAGAATTTCATTGAATGCATGTAAAGTCACATACAGTTTCATTCCTCATCCTTAAATTGAGAGCAATCCAATTATAATTCCACCAATAATAATGATTGCAACGATCAACATCCTTACAAATGCGACTATTCCGGTAAAATTTGTCCAACGTAGTAATCTTTCGATTTTTTTTTTTTTTTTTCTTGTTTTTCTTCAAGACGGACTTCTTTTTCTTTTTCTTCAAGATTTATGCCCATATTTAATTATTTGACAATGTACCTTAATAAAAGTAAGGATCTTTTCTATAATTTATGAAGACCATATGAATTTTTATTTTAAGTAATATGGATTTTTCGCTAACCTTCGCCTTACTCTAATATAATTATCAGGATTTTATAAAATCCTTGATAAAATCAAGGAGATGAAAATGATTGACTAATGAATGTCTTGTTTTATAAATAATAAAAATGTTGAGAGTCTATTCACATGAAGAATTAACATCGGTTAAAAGTAATTATAAACAACTCTTCGATCTATCTGTGTTTTAATAAATGAAAACACACGGTCATTTATTTAGGTCAGAAGTTATATGAAGATTGAAACTTATGAAGCGGAAAGAACAAGAATTCATATACGATATGATTACGAGAGATATAGCTCCTTTACCTGAAGAAGGAATTGAGATGTATAAAGAATTTCTTTTCAATTCGATAAGCATTTTCAAGCAAGATCTGCCACAATTGTGGTCAGAGCTGACTTCATTAATTTCATGCGGACTAAATCATATGCAAGTGCCAGTAATTCAAAAGATACTCACTGCATTTAATGCTTGTTGTAAGAATTTTCAACCTCAAATACCCCTCTGGATTAGGCGTGTTATAGAAAATGACAAGCAAGATGGAAATATCGGGATTTCTAAAGTATTAAAGCACTTGGAGAATAATTTTGCTTCTATTCAGGAATTACCCGAACTGATAAAAGATGTGTCAAAAGAACAAATTACTAATGTAATCAATGAAAATTTCAAAAGTCAGATGAAAAAAATATTTCCAAATCTTGAAAAAATCAAATCACCTAATGATATTGACTTAGATTTCCTTCAAACTGCATTGTGCTGGAACCCTCAAAAAGCTAAAGATTATGAATCTGAAATCAAAAAAGAAAAAGAGAAACTTGGATTGAAGAAATATGACGGGAGGATAATTGTTGACACAATCTGTGATTATTATGAAGCCTTTCGTTACATTAATGGATTTCTTTTGGTCCTATTGGATGCGGCAAATGGTTTCGATTTGCTTGAAATTGATCAATATTTTAATCCCAGATTGTCAGGTTATTCTCAAATGTTTAGATATAAGAATAAAAATTCAGGTACTTGGCGAAATGGTTTATCCGACCTCCACACATATTTACCAAAAAAATATCCAACTATCCATAAATTCTTAAAATATTATATGAATCATGCAGCAATCCGAAATCCAGTTGTTCATAATTCCTTAGATATAGTCCAAGATAGATTAGACAAAGATAAATGGGCCGTATATAATAAAAAAACTCAAACTAACGTTTATCGGAGTCTTGATTCACTCATTAAATTGAACCAAGACCAATATTATTTTTATATAGTAATAAATTTCGCAATTCTTTCATATTTACAAACGAAGACTAAAAAATCTAATTCAATTTTGCAAACTAACCTCCTAGAGATGCAAAAAATTTCTCAACTTCTCAAAAATTCCCATAATTCAGCCTTCGAAGAGGTTAAACCTATGTTAAGCCTTTGTGCAGAAATGGATGAAATTTTGGAGAAATTGTATAGGTCTCCACAATCAGATGATTTTCAAAAATGCCGAAAAAAGGTTACTATATGCAAAAACACAGCATTGAATTACCAAAAATTAGTTGTTGCAGAAATTTTGATCGATAACCTATTTATCTTTGAAAATATAGCAGAAGAGCTATCCATTCCGAATAAATTATTAAAACAAACAGAACTCATAATCCCTCTTAGTCTTAATGAAAGAAAAACTCTAAAAATGAATATGAAGACTGATTTGGAGAAGAATTATACGGACTTAAAAACCCTTCATAAAGAATTAATGTTCTGGATCAAGAAATCGACTAGAACTGCTAATTCTAATAATAAAGTGAATTTTAAAAATCCAATCATATAGATATACTTATGGTCTGTCCGAAATGTCAATCATTGTATATTACAGAAGGTTCAGAAACAGAATGGTGCCCAACAAATCGGAAAATGACGAGTTGCATATTTATGTTTGGTTGCCCTTTTATCTTTTTTTCGAAATGATTTTATTTTTTAGTATTATCAGTGTCATTATCTATGTAATTCAATTTAAAATCTTTCTTTCCTTGCTTTTAAGTTTTTATTTTCTCACATTTTTTACTAAATTATTCTAAACAACCAATATAGAGCGGATAACGTTTATTGTAACACCGTCCCAGAAATTCATCC
>JAUWOE010000037.1 GCA_030612265.1 Promethearchaeum sp. | reverse complement strand
ATATCGCTGAAGTTAAAATCTTGAAGGATCCAACAAAAATTTTATTTACTGAGGGTAAAATTGAAGAATTTCTAACCGTTCAAAAAGATAAATTCAGCCAATTGAGTAAAATTCTAAAAAAAAGACCTGAAGCGACAGGATTACTTGAAATTAACATGATTAATAGATTAAACAACTCTGTAAATGTAAAATTCATTGGTATGGTTGTGAAAAAGAAACAAACTTTTAAAAAAAAGTATTTGATAGAATTTGAAGATCTTACAGGGACTTGCATGACACTTGTAAGGCAAGAATCTAAACAATGTTATGATTTAATTCCAAAATTGCTCCCAGATCATGTAGTTATAGTAGATGGATATTTAAATGTAAATCAAAACACAAATTCAAAAATTGTGTTAATCAATGATATTATCTTTCCAGACACTCCGAAAGAGCATCAAATAAATTTTCCTGATGAAGATTTGGCAATGTGTTTAATTTCAGACACACATTTTGGAAGTAAGGATTGGCTTGAAAAAGTATGGTATAGGTTTGTTGATTACCTCAATTGTAGAATAGGTAATGATAAACAAATTAAACAAGCGGGAAAAATAAAGTATTTATGTATAACTGGAGATATTGTTGATGGTATTGGTGTATTCCCTAATCAAGATAAAAGACTACTAATTACCGATATCTATAAACAATATGAAGCTTCAGCAAAATTCCTTTCAGAAATACCCGATTATATAAAAATTATCATTTCCCCTGGAGATCATGATGGTGTGCGAAAAGCTGTACCAGCTCCAGCTATTCCTAGATCTTTAGCAAAAGGTTTATATGATTTAGATATAGAGATGGTTGGGTGCCCAAGTTTAGTAAGTTTACATGGGATTAAAACCAAATTATATCATGGAACTTCCTTAATCGATATAAATATGATGATTCCAGGGCTAACCAATGATGATCCTTTTAGTTCAATGAAAGAGATGATTCGTGCTCGACATTTAGCTCCCAGTTATGGAAAAAAAACCGAACTTGCACCGGTAAGTAAAGATTGGTTAGTACTTGATGAAATTCCTGATATTTTACATACAGGGCATTTACATAAAAATGGCTATGGCATGTACAACGGCATATTACTTGTTAATTCTGGATGTTTTCAAGCGCAAACTGAATTTATGAAAAGTTTGGGTATCGTTCCAGACTATGGCAAACCAACGATCATTAATATTAAGGATAAATTAGTTCCTCATGTTATTAATTTAATTAGTGATTTATAAGTGATTTATAAGTGATTTAAAATGAATTTCAGTGTCCCATCTGATGAACGCCAACGAATTCTATATATTTGGAAGATAATTGATAGTCCGACTATTAATATCGATGAACTATATAATTTTTTAACATTCGAGTTATTTTTAGCACCTTTGGAAGAAGTAAAAAAAATAATCCAAGAGGCTTTGGATTTAAAATTTTTAGTTGAAGATTCTAAATTAGAAGAAGTTTCTTTGAGCAATTCACTTAAAGTTGAGTTTGAGAAATGGCAAGATAAAGGAGAAGAAAAAATTAAGAAAATCCATCATGTTTTAAGTAAATCTTGGAGAAATCCGATCGTAATTAACGAGAAATCAAAATATGAGATCTTTGAGGATAATTTAATCGAACCTTCAACCAAAAAAAAGGCTAGTATCATCAGAAGTAAGGCTTTAATTATGGAAAAATTGGATTTTTCAGGAGAAATTAAGGGTAAAATAGAGGATAAAGATGAAAATGGGCAGAAAATTATCTATAATTTTGAAATACTATCCCAAGCTCGTAAGCTCACTCATGATTGTCCAGAATACATTAACCTTCGTAAAAATCAAAAAAAATTTTGTGTTCATTTGGGCCGCCTATTGATGAAATTAAATAATACAGATGAAATAAAAACACTTAAATTTCTAGAAGATCTCGTTGAGAATCGAGAGAAATGGGTATTTTCCTAACCTAATTTTACGTATTTTTGCCCTTTAAAACAAGTGATGTTAGATCCGATACATTTTGGCCGGTAATCAAATAGATCATTTAGACGATTTTCATTTAATAAATACTTATTCAAATCCTCAAGTGGAATGTTTAAATTTATGAATTTTGTTCTACCATATCTTCCATTGGATTTAATTTGAGCATTGACTATCCCTGATAAATCTAACTCTCGGATAATTTCCGAGACACGGCGTTGCGATAATTTGTTTAACCCCGGAATTTGTTTTTGCAGTTCTAAATAACAACTATAAACATCTCCAGTGATGATTGCATTCCCTGCTCGATTTTTTTGCATTGCATATATACTTAATAAAATAGCTTTAC
The DNA here is from genome assembly GCA_030612265.1 of Promethearchaeum sp. GTDB lineage: Archaea > Asgardarchaeota > Lokiarchaeia > Sigyniarchaeales > Promethearchaeaceae > Promethearchaeum. Next base: position 19,519 of record JAUWOE010000037.1, on the reverse strand, counting down.
TTTGAAGGGGAAGACTCTCACAATATTCTTTCATTTTATCCTTTTCTATATCATTTTGGGCAAAATAAACAAAATCTGAAGTTATACTCGGGGATTGCCGTCTTTCAGCAAGTTCTCCTGCCTTTCTAAGTAGATCCAAAGCTTTTCTGGCATCTCCATGTTCTTTTGCAGCTAATGCAGCACACAATGGGATGATATCATGTGCTAAAGCACCTCTTTGGAATGCAAAATTCGCTCTTTGATCCAATATTTCTTTTAATTCTTGGGCATTATAAGCGGGAAAAACAATTTCCTCTTCCCCCAAACTACTTAAAACTCTAGGATCTAACGAATTTTTAAAATTTAAAACATTAGAGATTCCAATTATATTAACTTTTGCTTGTTTAAGCCGTGAATTAATTCTAGCTAAATTATACAAAATATCATGCGATTTTTTCATTTTTTTGACTAGAATATCAATTTCATCTAATATTATAAAGCAAATTCCGTGAACATAAGTATCTAATTTTTCAATCAGTTTGTCAAAAACAACATCTATAGGCCACCCTGCTATCGGTACAGGGTTGTAAGGATCTAATTCATTACATATTCGAGCTAGAACTCTATATGAAGAGTTTACTTGTTGACAATTTAGCGATATCCATTTTGGTTCAGGTAATTCTGAATTTCTACATTGAATATTTAGATGCCCCTTTACATAATTTACAACTGCGGTTTTTCCTGTACCAGTTTTTCCAAAAATAAAAATATTTGAAGGTTTTGAGTTTTTTAGAGTGCACGCAACTATTTCTGCGATCTTCCTAATTTGATTGTCTCTATGAGGAAGAATTTTAGGCACAAATTCTGGGCGTAATATATTTCGTTCTTCGAAAATTTTATTTGTTTTTACAAAATTTTCAAAATAATTATCTATATCAAACATTAACATTCACACCCACAATTATCCACTTAATATCCTCCAATTTAAGTGAATCACACACTTATTGATTTTTATCGAGATCATATTTAAATTGCATTGTTAATGGGAAAGTTAATTCTCTAGGACTTAGGTATTAATATATTTTATAAATTCAATGGGCTTTAATAGATCTTATTTAAAATTTATGAAAAAAGTTTTTTAATTAAAGAAATCTCTTTTAAATTTTTCTAATTAATTAAATTTCGGGGTTGTCCTTTATAAAATAAATTGTTATCTAATGGATTATTAATGGATTAATTAATCAGTTAGAATGCTTTTCCTAAGATATATTATTCACGGATGATTTTTCTGTTAATTTGGATGCCTTAGTAAGTAATATAATGCAAATTATGCATATAATTATTACCCCATAAAATGCACCTCCTAAAACATACACAATTAGAGCAATTTCAACTAAGTCACTCCCAAACATGAATAAAATTTCTCCGGTTATCCATACTAAATAAGCTAAAGATAATGGAATAATCTTCAAGAGAAAATTTACGAATCCGAATCCTGATTTCATCTTATTTATAATTTTTTTTGAAGATGCTAACCCCTTTAATCTTTTCATTTCTCTATAAAAAGCCATAAGCCATACAATATAAGCCGTTACTCCAGCTCCAATCAAAGTCACAAACGCTTCAATAAATCTGAATGGATCTATTTCTGGAATTCCTATGGACAAGATCAATCGAATAAATATTATGAAAACGTTGATTAAAAAGAGGTATAGGATTAACAGGATCATCCCAATTAAAAATTTAAAAGCTTCTTTGAGAGTTCCTGCTTTTGCAGATTCACCTATTTTTTGATTAATTCTATGCATTAGAGAAAAGTGATGCCTTAGTAATGGTATCTGTTTTAGCCAATGCATTTTCTTTTCATCTAAATTTAATGCCACAGCCAAAATCCCAAAAATAAATAAAATAGAGTAAGATATTTCAATTGGAATTTTTATGAAATAACCGACAACTAATCCAATTCCAAGAAAAATTACATAGGAAACAATTGAAAATATTCGATAGATTGTTGATTTTTTTTCCTTTTTGCTATCTTTTTCATCTTTAATATCTTTTTCATTTCCCTTCTTTTTTCTAAACATAATATTTTATTATCGCCAAAGTTTTTCAAACCTATTTTTTATGTTAAAACTATTCTCTGTTGAAAAAAATATATAATGAAGTTATTACAAACTTAGATTACAAGCTGATTACAAACAAATATTAATAGAATTAAAATGACCAAACTCAGATTTGATGCCATTCTGGAAGATTTTCTTGTAATACCTAAAGCACTTCTAAGGTGTCTTCGCTATTATCTTGCGAAGGGGGGGGAAGATCTTAAAAAATTGCAACAGCACATAGAATCTAAAGGTTTTAGAAGAATTATCTTTGTTGGACATACTTATAATTATTTTGCTTCCCTTATCCCCTATTATTACATCACAAAAAAACTAAATCCAAGCAATTTTTTCTGTGCGATTTTTGAAGTGGCAGATTTTTTAAATTATTTTAACCCTAAAAAGTATTGTAACAATTGTTTATTTGTTTTTATATCAGAATCTGGAGAATCAATACAAATTAAACAATCTATTGAGAAATTACACCAAAAAGATATTACCTCTGAACAGATATGCGGTGTATCAAATAACCCCGAATCATTTCTAGCAAAAAACAGCCATTTTCATTTTCCCATGATGTCGGGTTCCCAACAAGTAATAGGATCAATATCATACATTACTACAATTCTTGTCCTATATTATATTGCTCGCGTTTTTATGAAAGAGGATCCTATAACCTCAAAAGTAGAAGAAGAGATAAGAAATCTAATTTTTGAAACTAAATTTTATTGCACAGATTGGGCATTTCATTTAAAATCAATTAACGATTTTTTAGGGGTAGATTATAACAATTTATATTTCATATCAAAAGGAGCAAGCCTTTCTACCGCTTATCAAGGTGCATTAAACTCTAAATCATATGTTCGACTTTTTGGTCAGGGTTTTAATATAGGGTTATTTTTACATGGGCCTTTTCAATTAGTTGATGATTCTTTTCGATGTATTCTGATAATTGGCGATAATACCAGCATTGAAGATACAGTCCGGTTAATTGATATGATTACTAAAAAACTGGGTTCTGGAAAAGTCGTATTAATAAATAATAGCCGTCAATTATCATCTTTAGGCCGTGCTAATTCAAATGTGTGGGTTTTTGAACATACAACAACTAATTCGTTTTTGGCTCCCATATTTGAAATATTAGTAGTTCAATTTCTATTATTAGATCAAGCTTTAAGAAGGGGGATTATTGAATAGTGAATGAAAAGGATAAAGAGGAAAAAACAATTTGGCCTTTTTTTTACGAGGACATTCGTGAAGAATTTCTATCCTTACCAGAATCTCTTGAAAAATGCGTTGATAACTATTTTTACAAAGAAGGAAAGGCTCACATCCATCATATTCACGAAGTTCTACCAAAATTACAGTTCTCCCATGTTGTTTTTATTGGAAATACATTCAATTTCTTCGCTTCAGCAATTCCAAAATACATTTTAATGAATGACAAAAAAGGAGTACCATTTACTTGGGAAAGTATTGAAGTAACAGAATTCTATGATTATTTTCTTCCAAAAGAATGTGATGAAAACACTCTTTATATTTTTATTTCCAAGTCTGGCAAATCTCGTTTATTGAAAAATGCAATTGAGCAATTACACATACTTAACATAGATCCAAACCTTATGTGGCTAGTAACAAATAATGTTAAATCACCCATTTCTCCTTATTGCGGAGTTATTCTTCCGACATATGTTGATTCTGAAATAGTTTTATCGTCAAAATCTTTTCCACACACAATTATTGTTCTGTATTTCATTTCACAGATTTTACTTGGAAAAGATCCAATTTCTGATGAGAATCATTCTAAAATTATGAATTTTATATTAAAATTGAAAGAATATAGAATAATTGAACCAACACAAACACAGGTTTTGGTTGATTTCTTAGGTCAAGATTTTAAAATTGTATATGTAATTTCTCGAGATCCTATAAGTGAAGCTTCATCTAAATTATTAGCGCTTAATGCCAACAGCTTTATAGGCGCAATGTGTGAAGGTATTTCTTTAGGTCTCTTTTTTCACGGACCTTTTCAAATATTTGAGAGAAAACAAATTAATACTCAGATAAAATGTGTGATGATTGGAGCTTATGAAAAAGGAGAAACTGAAAAAGAAACACTTCCCCGCTTAATGGAGCTAATTCGCCAACGTGCAGGTAGTATGGCTTTAATTAGCAATAATAAACAATTAATGAAGAAATTTCAAGATGAATCTAAGATTTCAGTGGTCAATTTTGAATCATATTTTACACCGCTAGCACCAATATTTCATTCTTTCATTTTCTCTTCGGTTTTACTAAGAATATCGCTTAATAAGGGGCTAATTCGTTCACATAAAAAAGGATAATTTGTTAAAACTTAGTTTAACCCTTCTTCTTTCTTATAAATTTCAAGAGCTAACTTCACAAATGCATCTTGAATTCCTACTCCCGTTTTAGCTGAGCATTCCACATATCCAATGAATCTACGCTCTTCAGCATACTTCTTTGCATCATCAAACTTCACTCGTCGTTCCAAATCGAGTTTATTGCCCACAAGCAATACTGGAACCTTGCGTCCTACGTTCTCATCAAGATCTTCCACCCATTTGTCAAGATTCTGAAATGAGACAGGATTATTTATATCGAAACAAAGTAGTGCTCCCTTAGCATCTCTGTAATACATTCCTCGGATTTGATCGTAGTGCGCTTGGCCAGCCGCGTCCCAAACGTTCATTTTTGCTGTAAAACGATAGACACCTGAAAATAGTGTATCATCTGCTAAGTATTCAAGTTTTAACTCTTTCGATCCGAAATCTACTCCCAAAGTTGTTTTTAAATCATGCTTAAAATAGTCATCGGTGAATCTAACTTTAATTGCTGTTTTTCCGGCTGCTGAATCCCCTATCTCGATTATTTTAAACGAATATTCATTTTTGAGTAAAGTTTTAACTTCGTGATTGGCCCATTGTTCAACCTTTTCTCCAGTGATTAGTGTTGGATCTACTTCAGTAATCGAATCAAATTCTAAAACATAACCTTTAGTATATGTATCCAACTCCATATCTTTTAAAGAATTTTGGTTTATCGTTTTAATTTTTCCCGTACATGGTGAATATAAAGTTGTAATTCCTCTATCTGTAGTGATAGCCGCAATTGGTTCATTCATTTTTACATTTTCTTCAACAAGGATTTTAAATTCAGTCGGATTAGATAAATATGCGTAACCAATTTGATCTAAGCCAACTAACTTCTTGCTTTTATCTAAATAAACATGTTGTGAAGAATATAGGAGCTTTTCTGGTAATTCATACCGTCCATCTGCAATTGTTACCATTTTTTTTAAACCCGTTCTATTTATTCGAAATTTTAATTGATTTAACTTTTGATTTTACCATTTTAAAACCTTTTTTATCTCTTTCACTTTATCAAATTTAAAATAACAAAATTTTTCATTTGTGAAAGATATTTTTTCTTGCAAATGATGATATTTTTAGAGGAAGACTTAGGTTTTTTTTTGAACCGATGATGATAATCCTAGGGTAACTGATGCCAGAGTAGAATAAATCAACCAAAAACAATTAAAAAAATCGTGAATTAATCGATAGGGGCCGGTGCGCAAACATCTATTGATTTAACACCTAATCGACCACAAGTTTTACATATAAATTTATATTTTCCTGATTTTTCTTTACAGTGGTGATACCCTGCAGTGATTTCCTGACCGCAATACTCACAAACGTAAGGAAATTTCTGATCGCAATAGTGCCCTGGGGGTTCTACGGGTTGTCCACAAACTCCGCAAGAGGTCAAAACCGAAGACTCGGATTTTTTATCAATTTTATTCCAATGTTCCTTTAATCCTTCTTCTATGGGTACTGGATTACATACATGAAATTCATCAACAGAAACCGCTCCGCAGTTTTTACAGTAGAATATGATGTGTTTTAATTTCTCAGAACACATATGACGGTGGTTTACGTTTTCAGTTCCACAATATTCACATGTATATTTTTTAGATTCCTCTGCAGGGGTGCAGAAATGGACATACAGAATTTTTTTATTGCAATGTTTGCAAAAATGCTCATCATCGTATAACATAGCCATTTTTTTTTACCTATTTAATCAAGATACTTTGCTTTATATGATTTTTTTCTTTTTGGTGGGATAGAATTTAAGGGAACTAGCGGTCATTTTCATATTAAAAGAAGAAATTCCTTTACTTTCAATTATTTTTTCAATTGCATCAATTAAAACCGGTTCTGTAAACTGCCAATCCTTTGGAATTTTCCTAATAATCGTTGGAAATGAAATTTCATCATAGCTTTTTGATTTTTTAAGTAAAAAAATTGTGAATTCCTTCAAAATTTGTTTGGTGATTTTTGCATTTTCAGGAGGATTGGGAATTATTACTTTAGGAGATTCCTGATTTTTGGAGTTATCATCTAAATTTTGTGTTATTTCGGGTTTGGGCTTTGGTTTGTATACTTTTCCATGTAAAATCGCATCCATTTCATCAAGTAATGGGTCATCCAAATCTTCGTTAAGTAAAATATTATCGGGAATATCATCGGTAATCGAATTTTCATCGATGTGTTCCAGTTCTTTTTCCATATCTCCATTTTTTAATTTCTTTTTTCCCATAATATTTAATCATGATTTTTAAGAAATAAAATGATCAGTAAGATTAGGTAAGATTAGCTATGGCAATTGATGAAGAAATAGAGCCTTCAGTAACCCCTATAAAGAAGAAACAGAAGAAAATTGGATTGTTGAAAATGCTTTCGCAAGCTCTCGGTGGAACAATCGGGGGCCCAATTTTTGCTATATTGGGGATTTTAATATTCAAAGCTAGTTCTGGATTGCTAATATCATTGATCCTTAGCGGACTTTTAATGATCTTATTTATAATGATATATAGTGAATTAGCTTTGTCTTTACCAATCGCAGGTGGGGGTTATAGTTTTTCGAAGGAAGCTATTGGCGGTCTTTCGGGATTTTTAATCGGTTGGGGAATGTGGATTGGAAATTTATTATTTACTGCATTATCAGGTATTGGATTTGCTTTATCTCTGACTGTGTTTCTACCGGTTCAATATTCGAACTCAACTACGGTTTCTATTATCGCTTTTGCCGTCCTCCTTTTCTTCCTTATATTAAAAATATATTTGCCAAAAAAACTTAATCAAATAATGAAGATTCTAACATACATTCTTATAATTGGGTTTATTACCTTTATTGTATTAGGAGGTGCTCTTGGAAGTTCTTTGAATAAAGACTTTGGATTTGAAATTTTTCAGGAAAAAATGGAAATTGGCCCTATATTATCAACCGCAGCATATTCATTTGTGATTTTCTGTGTTTACGAATGGAACTCTACTTTTGAATCACTAACTACTAAATTTGATGAGATAAAGCGACCTAGAAAAACTATTCCACGAGTCTATCTAATTTCGATAATAATTGCTGTAGTAATTTATTGGTTAGTTAGTTTTGTGGCTATTATAAATCTTGGAAGTACTTCCTCAGAATCTTGGAATTCTATTATTTTAAATCAATCAGATGCGCCTTTAGCAGATATTTTCGGGCTTGTAATTGGACAGTTCGGTGTATATTTTATCGGTTTGATCGGTATGATTGCTACTACGACTTCAATTAATTCAGGATTTCAAATGTCCTCCCATTTACTACACTCAATGTCAAGAGATGGATTTTTAGATAAAGTTTTTTTGAAAAAGAATAAAAACCAAGTTCAATGGGTTGCTATGGGTTTTTCTTTTATTCTTATTATTATAATTACATTTATTGCTGACATCAATTTGATATCCGAGATTGGTAACTTTATCTTTTTATTATCCATGGTAATCTTATCTTTATCTCACATTATTCTCAGAAAAACTCGTTCAAATCTTATTCGCCCTTGGAAGATTCCACTTTTTCCGTTTTTACCCATTATTGCAATAATAGCAAGTCTTATCTTAATTTTTTCCATGTTTATCACAACAATCGGATTTTTGGGAGTCATAGTTGGAATCGTCTTAATCCTACTGGGAATAATCTATTACCTATTCCGAATTGCCAGGCGAACTCATTTATTATTATTATTGAATGGAAGTAAATTCGGAGTCAGTATTATTTTAATCTTATTATGGAGTATTTTATCCATTGATGCTTCATTTAATGGCTCAAGCCTACTCTTCTTTAAGGTTTCAATCTATTTGATAGGATGTATAGGGATTGTGTCTTTAATCTTCAATCTCTTAACAATTCGACGGATTTTACCGAAACTCCTAAAAGATGAAAAAACTATAGTAATCGGTGGAGTTACACACCATTCCGAAAAAGAGGAAATAATCGCAAGAAGATTCAATTTTGTTTGTGCGAGTATTTTAATATTTATTGGTTTGGTTCTACTAATTTATGGGGCTTTAATATCGAACGAAATTATCGCATTATCTTCTATACTTATCCTCCAGCAAGACACGGGATTTCTAAAAATCCTATTTTTCATTGTTTTCATTACATCTGGCATAATTCTAATCTTCAATGGTTTGATTATGATTTTCCAAGAAATTGAAATTCAGAAAATTGTGGAAAAAACCGAATCAAATTAAAGATGGATAAATTTATTTTTTATGGATGATTTGTTAGATCATAGATTTTTCTGTAGGGATAGCCAAGCATGGTCTACATTTTTGGTGTTATACCAAAATTGGTCGAAACGGCGCTGGACCGAGGCTCCAGTTCTTAGTGAATCGCGAGTTCGAATCTCGCTCCCTACACTTTTTATGATTTTGTAGATTAATTTCAAGAAAGCCATTTATTCAAGATTTTTTTGCATAAAATATCCAAATTCCTCGAATCCTGATTCCTTAAGAAATTCCATTTCCATTTCTTTCTCCCTTTTCTCTTTTTCAATCTTTAAATATTAATTTGGAATATCTAAGATTGTCTGGAATTGATTTGCACAGAAATTAGCAAGATTTGAAGCCTCATTATCCTCTAATCGCGCCCGAATTACTATGAGTTTCTTCCTTTTTTTCATAAAAATTGAGATTTTCCATTGCGGCAACCGAATCCTCACAAGAAGAATGAATATTCCAAAGAAAAGTATTAATGTGGCGATTCCCAACCATAACAATTTTCTCTTATTATCAAATTTTATAATCATTTTTTCAATTTGATCGTAATGAATAAAATCAGGTTGATGGTATTGTGAGGTGAATTTAACATATCGCTTAGCCTTGTTAAACTCTACTATGTTTCCATATAATTCACCTTTAACTTTCACAGGTTCAAAATTCCGAATAATAATTTTATCTGTTTCATTCATTTTTTTTGTTACCGTGTTAAATTTGTTTTTTATTCTTTATTCTTCTCAATATTTTTTGTTACAAAAGAATTATACTTATTCCACTGGCACCCGCTAAGATGAATTCATTTATAATTGCCCATTTCTTTTCTTTTAAATCTGGAAGCCATGAAAAAAGCGCATCTCTCACTCTATCGATGCTTGGATGAACGAGGGCTTCTTTATGGAAAATCAACCTTAAAATGTACCAATCAATAATATCTGGTAAAATGGAGAAAAGCATAACCCACCAATAATCTTTAAAGAACCAAATGAAAATAAAGACACTTAGTCCATAAGTATATAATATATGGAAAATTTTGAAGAAATTATCGTCCCAATGTGCTTTATATGGGTGATATGTTGAAATTGCAATACAATCTAATAAATAATGAGCAATCACTGCCAAAACAGCAATTAATATTATTGTCACTGCAATCGGAAAAGTTGGCGGTATGTAGGAAAATAATTTTGCAATCAAAATTCCAATAAGAAAGTGAGTAGACATCTGCATTTGTTTCATCCCTTGAAATTTAAAGCCAATGGCGAGAATTGAACTCGCGGCATCATGATTACGAATCATGCGCTATAGCCTCTAAGCCACACTGGCCTTTTTGAGTTTTTTACTAATATAAGTTTTTAAAAAAAATAAATTTTATTAATGAAAGGAAAAAAGATATTGGAGTGTTCCAATATTATTAATCCGCTTCAAAAAATGTTTTATAAGCTAAATACGTCGAGTATATATCTGCAATATGAACTATTTCATATGGGCTATGCATGTTAATTACAGGTGTTCCGGCATCAACAACATCACAATTAAATGATTCTGCGAAATATTTAGCGATAGTTCCACCTCCGCCTTCATCTACTTTCCCAAGTTCAACAATTTGATAAGGAACTGTTTTTTCATCAAATATTTTTCTGATATAGGCCATTACCTCTGCAAGAACATCACTTGCGCCATATTTACCTCCTCCTCCTGTATATTTCTCAATAAGTATCCCTTTTCCTAATACGGCAGCATTAAGGGGGTCGTGGACTGATGGAAAGTTCGGATTTATTGCAGAACCGACATCAGCAGATAACATTAGCGTATTTGTTAGAGTTAAATGGAGATTAGTTAATGTTTCAGGTATTCCGGTTCTAACCATTATATCATTCATTACAAAACGAATCCATGCCGATTGAGCCCCTGTATTACCGTTGCTACCAATTTCTTCCTTATCAAAAATTGACATAATAGCTGTATTTTTTGGGATTCCTTTGATATCTATCAAAGATCTTATCCCTGTCCATGAACATACACCATCATCATGACCAGCAGCCCCTATCATGCTTTTATCCAATCCAACGTATCTTGGAGGAAGGCCAGAAACCAAATTTAATTCGGCGGATTGAAGATCTGCTTCAGTAATCCCGTATTTTTCGTTTAAAATCTTTAATACGTTAATTTTGAATTTTTCTTTAGCCCCTTTTGCATCTTTATTATTTTTATTATTTTCATCAATTGGAAGTGCACCAGCGAGAATATTTAATTCTTCTCCTTTTAATACCTCAGGCGTTTTTCTTTTATTCTGAACATTTTTGGATAAATGGGGTAAAATATCTGGAATTGTAAAAACAGGGTCATCGGGATTCTTTCCAATGTCAATCGGGATTTTAGTTCCATCTTTTTTTACAATTAAACCGGTTAGATGTAATGGAATGGTAGCCCATTGGTATTTTTTTATCCCACCATAATAATGAGTTTTAAAAAGCGCTAGAGATGATTTTTCATCTTCATATAATGGACGCATCTTTAAATCGAGTCTTGGAGTATCAATATGAGATCCGATATGGTGATTTTTTTCTATTATTGATTTTTCACCTATCACAACCATAGCAACATTCTTTTCTCTATTTACATAATAGATTTTCTCACCAGGTTTCAAAATATTTATGTTTTTACCAATTTCTACTCTTTTAAACCTGTTTTTTTCAGCTATCTTAATTGTCCAAGCGGTTCTTTCTCGTTCTGTTCGTGCATTCTTCAAAAAATCTAAATATTCATCCGCGAGTTTCAAAGTTTTTTTTTTTTGCTCATCGTTAAATATCTCCCACCCATGTTTGAATTTATTTACTAATTTATCTTCCAAAGATGATTCTTTAGGTTTTTCTTCAATTTTACTTTCACTATTGATATTATTCATTATACTGTTTTAAATGAAGCAAGTTATAAATTCATAACTCAACTTTTTTTTAGTAGGCGTTCTTCAATTTAATGTTCAATTGTTAAATGGAAATTATGAGGAGATTACTGATCGATTAAAATACAGAATAATAACATGAATAAAGTAATTGCATTTGTATTTTTCCAGTTTTAGCATTATAAAGGAAGTTAATGGAGTGATATTAATAAAATGATAACGCAACGAATAGATGAGAATATCTATGAAGTTCCAGCAGATATGAAATTAGTTAAAGTTGAAGAAAAAATCCTTAAATTTTACATGAAAGTGCCCGCGCGAATCTACGCTAATGAATATTTAATGGAAAGAATTAGTAAAGATAAGAGCATCGATCAAATAACAAATGTGGCTTGTTTACCTGGAATTAGAAAGCATGTAATTGCTATGAGTGATGCTCATCAAGGATATGGGTTCTGTATTGGAGGTGTAGCAGCAACAGATTTAGATGGAGGTGCAATTTCTCCTGGAGGAGTTGGCTATGATATTAATTGCGGAGTTAGGCTTTTAAGAACAGGTTTAGAATACAATGATGTGGCAGCTCTACTACCAGAATTAACCGAAGGATTGTTTCAGAATATTCCAAGCGGTTTAGGATCGAAAGGAAAACTTAGAATTACTCCAACTGATTTAAATCAGGTCTTAGATGAGGGAATTAATTGGGCAATAGAAAAAGGATTCGGTTTTGATAAGGATCGTAAATTTTGCGAAGATCATGGTTTTACGCAGGGAGCAGACAGTTCTTTAGTCTCAAAAAAAGCTAAAGATAGAGGTATAAGACAGCTCGGATCGTTGGGTTCAGGTAATCATTTCATTGAAATTCAACGCGTCGATGAAATCTTTGATGAAAACTCTGCGAAGATTATGGGCATCGAGAAAAATCAAATAACCTTGATGATCCACACAGGTTCTCGAGCTATGGGGCATCAAGTTTGTACTGATTCTCTACAAGAAATTGATCACTTAATGCATCGCAACGGAATTATTGCACCGGATCGCGAATTAGGGTATGTCATTAGCGGAACAAAAGAAGCTGACAGATATTTAGCTCAGATGCGAGCTGCAGCAAATTTTGCCTGGACAAATAGACATATTATTATGCATTGGGCAAGGGAAACTTTTCAATCGGTTTTAGGCCTCGATCCGTCAAAATTGGAGTTAATTTACGGTTTGGCTCATAATATTCTTAAACAAGAAGAACATGATCTTGGAAATGGGGAGCGCGGAATGGTTAACGTACATAGAAAAGGCGCAACCCGGGCATTTCCTCCTGGTCATCGGGATGTTCCAGATATGTACAAAGATATCGGTCAACCTGTCTTAATACCTGGAAGCATGGGAACTTCCTCATATCTTTGTGTCGGTAAAGAAAAAGCTATGGATTTATCATTTGCAAGCACTGCCCACGGAGGAGGTAGGGAAATGAGTCGCTCAAAAGCAAAACGTCAATTTTGGGGTAAAACAATAAAGCAAGAATTAGGAAAACAAGGAATTGTTGTTCGAGCAGCTTCTCTGAAAATTTTAGCGGAAGAAGCTCCTCTAGCATATAAGAATATTGATGAAGTAGTTGGAGTCTCACACGATTTGGGCATTATAAAGAAAGTTGCAAAGCTAGTTCCAATCGGAGTAACGAAAGGATAAAGAAAACTTTGTAAGAGTTTTGCAATTTTTCTAAATCGCTTAAAATCTTTTTTTCCTTTTTTAGATAAAGTATTCCAAAAAGGGGAATCTTTCCAATTTTTTTCATTAATTTTAAGAAGTTTTCATTACCAAAAGCTAATATTCTATTAAAATTTTTCCTAGAAAAGTTCGGAAAGATTATAGAAATAAATTATAAGTAATGGATTGTAAAATACTTATGTAGAACACGTCCTCTAAACATAAAATGGGCATTTTGAGGGAAAAATTTCCTTTGATTGTTCCAAAAAAAATAGAGCCACTAAAATAGTTGAAATTAATATGGCAATACCAAATTTTTACGAAAAAGATAATAAAGAAGAACCTTGTTGTAGCAATCCTGATATTCATAACGACGATGGGATGAGAGTTTGCCACAATTGCGGAATGGTATTAGGAAGATCTTTCGTTGCGACTGAAAAACGTGCTTATACTGCAGATGAAGTTAAGAATCGTAAAAGAACCGAACCACGATGGCGAAATTTCGGCCCCAGAACTGTAATCGGCACAAATACACCTGATGCAAAGGGTGTATCGCTTCAAGGTAAAAAGCAAGCAATGTTCAACCGCCTTTCCAAAATCCAAGGTTCTCTTGTAAATTCACTCGAGCGAAACTTCTGGGAAGCAAGACCAAAGATTAACCAGTTGGCTCAAAAATTAAATATACCAGACTACATTCTTGAAACTGCATGGAAGATTTACTCAGAGGTAGCTAAACAAAAATTGACCATGGGAAGAAGCATAGATTCATTCGTCACAGCATCTATGTACGCAGCAATCAGAATTCATGATTTTCCAAGACTTTTAGAGGAAGTGGTCGACGTCGCTTTACTTCCATTGCGAAGCGTTCATCGCTCCTTGGGATTGGTTGTACGTATGGTTTTGCCTGTGCTTAAACTCCGTTACAGACCAATATCACCAGGACCACTTGTATATAGATTCGGTAACGATTTGGATTTATCAGTTCAAGTACAGCAAAAAGCAGCAGACATATTAAAAACTGCATTAAGACATGGTTTAAAAAAAATGGGCAAAGATCCCAAAGGATTAGCTGCCGCAGCTCTTTATATTGCGGCCAAACCGACAACAGAACGAAGAACTCAAACAGAGATTTCAGAGATTGCTCGGATTACAGAAGTAACGCTTAGAACAAGGGCAAAGCAAATAAAATTAAATATCTAAAAAAATTTTTTTTTTTTTCCATTTTTATAATCTATAACGAAAGTTTTTTCAAAAGAAACAAATAAATTTCATTATAAGATGTTTTTATATATATTAGATCTCACTAAAATGGATTTTATTGAGTCAGAATCTCTTTACCCCCATGATATTGCATTATTGATAGATAATGAAGAAAAAAAGGTATTCTTTTATTCAGGAACTAAGTCTAAAGAGCGAGAAATCAAAATTGGTATCGATCTTGCATCTAAAATTATTAATAAATTTAAAATGTATGAATTTGTTATTTTAGAAGATGTTGTTCCGCTTAAGGTTCAGGCTCGAATTGATGAAATGATGATTGGGAACGAAATGATCGTTAAGGTTGAAAGAACTTTACCTATGCAAATCTCAGTAATTTTTGGAATAGGTAGTTTAATCTTGAGTATTTTAATTCCCATTTTAGGATTATCAATTTTTGGATGGGATAAGCCTGAAGTCATATTATACAGCGTTTCAGCTTCTCAATTTACAAGTTATATAGACAGATTAATTCTGATTAGTTGGATAGCGTTTGGTATTAATTGTGCGCAATTAACTTGTAATATTTGGTCAAAAAAGGTTTATCTTGTGGTGTGTTCGGCGGCAAGCACTATAATAACTCTTGGATTAGTTTTATATGTTAACCAAGGAGTATTATTATTTGAATTCCAATCTGGATCGGTAGAATCAAGCAATTTAATTCAAAGATTTGAGATCATTTTATTCTGGCTTTGGATCTTTTTGGGAAATATTGGAGCATTTGTCTCGTCCTTAATCTCTGTTATTGCTATCTTTAAATACTCTGAAATTGTTGAAAAAGAGGAAATAGATGTAGAAGTGATAAGACAAAAATCACGACCGACTATTCTTCAAGACAAAAATGCTGTTGAATTGAAAGAAATTGAGCATCCAGAATAAAAGAATTGATTCTTTTTTTCATCTTTTTAAAAAATCTTGTGAATATATACAAAGTGTCAGCAAATCAGAGATCAACAGAGAAAAAATAAATAGATTCGTCCTCTTAATGACTGCTCTCTGGTATATACAAAGAAAGGGTTGTTTCAATAAAGATTCTGAATATTTTCTAAATAATTTTAAGCAACTAAATTCATCCCAAAATCACTGGTCTTATTCTAAATTTCTAACACGATTTTTCAATAATATATTTCCATCTATTTCTAAGGATTCAATAGTAAAATCCAATAATATCATCAAAGAAGAACTCATTATTCTCGGGGATCACTTTATTAAGGATAACCATGGTTTTCTTTGGGATGCTTTTTATCAAGAATTATTACCAAATGAAGCTTATTTTCAAGATTTTAATAATGAATTACTTGAAAAAATCAAAGCAACGAAAAAGATTCCTGAATCCATGATAAATTCTCTTCCAATATTTAATATGTTCATCATACAGGAAAAAGTAGGGGGTCAAATAGATGATTTTACCATTGGAGCACTATTTGAGAAAATATTATCAGATGATACTAAAAAATCAACTGGTGCTTATTATACTCCTGATTATATATGTGATTTCATTGCTGAATCTGTTTTAAATGGGAAATTTTTTCCAGATAAATTAGACATTCCATTTTGGATAAATTGCGAGAATTATTTTAATTCTGATCTAGATCAGTATGATTTAGAGCTTAAAAATATTAAAATTCAGGAAATATTTGCAAAGATTAGTAATATAAAAATTTTAGATCCAGCTGTAGGATCTGGGCATTTTTTAGCCAGTATCACCGATTTAATAATTAAAGTGTATAAGTATATATGGGTGGCATCGAGAAAATATCAAATTAAAAATGTATTATTTATAAATGTTTCTATCGAGAAAAAAGATTTAAACTCTTTTGAAAAATTTAAAGATTTAATTGTTTTTCTAAAGAAACTTTTATTTTCGACAGTAATTTATGGAGTAGATATTAATCCACGCGCTGTAATTATCACAAAAATTAGACTCCTACTAAAGTATATAGATTCATGGGATTTCTCATTTTCAAGTTTTTTACACCCGAAGTTTTTGCGTTTAAATATTCTTACAGGTAATTCTTTAATAGGTTTTAGTAATTCGGGTGAAATTAATAACCAGGAAATAAATGAGAATAGCATAGTTAAACCTTTTCATTGGAATGTTGAATTTCCAGATATTTTTCCAAGTAATTCGCATAATCGTGGATTTGATATAATCTTAGGAAACCCTCCGTACGGAAACTTACTTTCCAATTCCGAAAAAAAAAAAATCGATACATTTTATTCGTTCTTGAATGAAATATCGGCAGTTTTCATTGAACGTGCAATCGATCTAAATCGAAACGGTGGTATTATTGCCTTTTTAACAAGTTATGCAATATGTTTTAGTAAAGATCTTTCTAACACGCGCAAAAAAATTGCTAATTCATATAAAATAAGTAAAATCGCGACCTTTGACAGAGACAAATGCCGATTTTTTACAAATATGACACAATCTGTTTCGATTATTCAATGTATAAATAAGATTTCCTCAAACAATTTAAAAAAAAATCAATTTCCAGATATTTTGACAACAAATATGTTTCGGAAAATGCCAGATCTTCGAAATCTTAATTATGAACCTGCAAACCGATTCTTACTTGGAAAAAAAATTGGAGTTTCCTTTAATGAAAAGCATAGACTTCCCAAGATAGGTGAAAAAAGGTTAGTAGAATTTTTAGAATTTTTCTCAACGCAATATCAACTAAATTCCAATAAAAATTTGCTAATTTTAGGTGATTTTTTAAATTCTTTCATTATTATTCGAAATTCGGATGAGTATAGAAATAAAGTAGTTAAATTTGAGAAAGAAGGGAAGAGAAAAGAAAATTTAATTTCAATTAGAATATCGGGAAATTACTGGTATAATGCTTGGGATATACCACCTTATTATGGGTCTCAGATTGCGTTATTAGAAATATCAAGAAATGTTAAAGGCTTAAAGTACTTTCTCTTAATTCTAATTAACAGTTCACTTTATTATGTTTGGTTCAGAATTTACAGTGATGGACGCCATATGAATTCCGATATAATGAAAGCTTTTCCCCTTCCACAAGACCTGCAAAATAAATTAGAGAAATTTTATGAAATTCTTAAAGATTTTTCTTCACTTTTAATGAAATCACTCTCTCATTTTTATGATAAGGAGCATCGCAGGTTTAAAACTTCAGAAATGAAGGACATTATAGATATTTGCGATATAATTTTGGGTAAAATATATGGTCTCCCCGATGATATGGTAAATTACATTCAAAATTTTGAACCCTCCGTTCGGGGAGGGAAAAAAATATCAATAGAAACCGAAGAAAAAATTCGAAACTTATTAAATAGTCCTTGTAATAAGAAAAATATATTTACAGAATTTGGAGAATTGATGAATTTATGAAAAATTTAATTATAATCCGTCCCAAGCATATTATTTTATTTATTGTCGATTTTATCCTTGCTGTATATATATATTATGTTAATTTCTATCTTCTTGAAAACCCTGCTGGAAGATGTGTCTACTTATCCCTAATGACTTTTATTTTTACATGGTTATGCTGGGCATTATATTTTGAGTTGAGAGATTTTTGGCAGTTTAGATGGTACAGGGTTGATACTTTACAAATAAAAATAGACCCTATACGAATTCCTATACTTTGGCCAAAATTTGATCAAGATATTATCAAAAATAAGAAAAAAGAACGTAATATTACTGAAAATCCTACATTATACGGCGAAATTTTACATTGGAATGGAACCCTACCAAAATCTCCTATAGTTATATTTAGTCACGGATTTTCCGATGATTGCGTTTACACCCGCCATATTACAATCCCTATCGCTTTATCTGGATATGATGTATTAACCTTTGATAATAGGGGATCCGGAAAATCAAGAAAAACAGGAAAAACAAACCAATTCGTTGAAATAACCCATGATCTGAAGGATGTTATTGAATACGTGAAAAAAGATTCGTATTTGAGCGGGCGACCAATTTATTTAGTTGGAATTAGTCTTGGATCACTAGCTTCAATAAAACAAGGATTAACTGATGATTCGGTTGAAAAAATTATAGCTGTGGCAGCAATGTCCAATTATAGAGACAATATCCCTCAATCCCCAATCACATTCAAGAAAAATTGGTGGTTATGGCTCAGATACACCTTCTTTGGTGTGATGATGAATCCCTTAGATGAAATGAATTATGTGCTTTCTCCTATGTTGCAATTAAAAAAATTGAGAAAAAAATTTGAAAATGAAGCGGATTGGATTGATTTTATTTCTAAGAAGTTATTTTTAATCCATGCAAAGAATGATAAGATCATTTCTTTTAATATGTTCTTAGAAAATCGAAATATAGCAAAATTAAGATCGAAATACAAAAATTGGGTTATTTCACGATCGGGAGGACATAATTTCTTGCAATATGAACTTCCGCTTGTAAGTACGATAATTTCTATGTTAAATTAAATTAATTATTGAAGAAAAATTATTCGGACTCTTCTTGTTCTTTCTCGTTTTGCACGAATACAGGTGGAGCTATTTTCACATTCTTTGCTTCCACAGTTCCATCCCTTTTTCCAGGCGCTATCTCAAAACTGACTCGAAGTTCGGGAAGTAACGTCTTAAACCCGTTCATCTCTATACTCGAATAGTGACAGAAGATTTCATGATTTTCTTGATCTGGTGGAATATTTTCCCTAATTATAAATCCATAACCCCTTCTCGGGCTAAACCATTTTACCTTCCCAAATTCCCGTCCATCTTCAGGTTCTGACATATTTTTTCACAAGTTTTTAAATTTATATAAAATTTCAAGGAATTTTGCAAAGTAATTTTATTTTCACTTAGACAAAATTTCTTTCTATTTACTATTTTGCTTATAAAAGATATTTATATTTTTCTCTAAAACTCAAAATGTTATTTTTAATAACTTTCTAATCATAGATCAAAGTAAGAAAATGAAAATGAAAATTGAACCATTAATAAAACAGATTAAGGAACTT
>JAUWOE010000069.1 GCA_030612265.1 Promethearchaeum sp. | reverse complement strand
TATGAAATAGTTTTTCGATGGGGAAAAAGAAACCAACATGACCTAGTGAATGTCCTTCAAGCGGAATTGTTAGAATTTCAAGTTTATCAAAAGTTAATATGTCGCCTGGGCGAAAAACTTTAGGATCTCGTTTACAAGGTTTATAATGATTTAAAGAACCCAGAATTTCAGCAATAGGTTTACTTAATACTTTCAAAAAACCGAAATCCTCTAAAAAAGCATCTAAACTGACTAAATTATTTTGATGGGGAAAAGGAAAATGAATAACTGCGCCTAATTTTTCCCATTTTGATACATGAGAAATATGATCCATGTGCCCGTGTGAACATATGTAATCAATTCTTGAATACTGGTTTAATTTGAAAACACTATATATTTTTTGAATGTATTCAGGTTCAAGGTTTAGGTCAATTATTACAGGGTTTAAATTCCTGTTATCTCGAGGCAATACCAATAACCCGTCACAACGAGTAAAATAGGCAGATGCCTTAATTTGATGGATAAAATATATATCAGGAAGTGTTTCTTCAATATTTAAATTCTCTAAGGCAAAATTTTTCATTTGATCCACGATCTCCCTAATTATCCCCTAAATTTCAATTTCTTAATTAATATTTTTAATTTTTTTTCCAAATTAGTGTGATAAAAAATGCTAAAAAATGGCTCCTAATAAATTCAATAATGCAATCTCCTTTGATCAGATTAAGTTAATAAAAAATAACGTGAAAAAAAAATGATACTCGATTACGCATGGAATACGCTTGAAAACTGGTTTATGAGCGGAGGTTTAGAAACGAGAATAATTGGTTTAATTCTTGCAATAGTTATATCGATCTTGGCCATTTGGTTTACTTTTGAAATTTTAAAATTAACCTTCCTATTAGTTATTGAAATCTTGAAAGCCACCTTTTTAGGGCTATCAATTATGTTCTATACACTTATTGTAGCATTTCTAACTGCGCCAATTGGACTGATTTCAGGGGGAGAAGACTTATCAACAATTCTTGATAATTATTTTTCAAATTTAAAACAAATTGTCAATATTTTCTATCCGAAATTGTTCAAAGAAGAGAAAAATAAAAGAATCGTTCAATCTCCACCTCAACCTAAAAAGTATGTTGTTAGAAGACCCAAAGAAATGAGAATTATTCGCACAAAACAACCTGGATATGAATCTAGATCTGAAGAATTAAATTCAAAAACAACGATAATCTCTCACCCAAAGAAATCAGCAATTAATAGTCCTAAGTTTTTCTGCACAGATTGTGGAGAAGAATTCACACCAAAGATGATAGATATGTTAACAGATAATGCATATACATTTTGCGAACATTGCGGTAAGAAATTCAACCAAGTAAACAATTTACCTATTTCTGCTTAATATATTTTCTACTTTTTTCTTCTCATTTCTTTTTTTTTCTTAGTTTTTAAATTTTGGAAAATCTCAAATTGAGTAATATTTTTTTATCAATAGTTTTATGAAAATTCTAGGTATTATTAATAATTTTGATAAAGAGATTGATAAATTTGAACGAAGATTTAACAAATACTTTGAGAGTTGTGAAGATAAATTAATTTGGAAACATATCCATTATTCACAATTAGAAAAACCTGAAACAATCGATATTTTGAAAAAAATGGATGGTTTACTTTTAACCGGTTCTTATCACATGTTATCAGATATAAAAATCATTGAAAAATATCAAACAGAAATGAATTTCATAAGAAAATATGAGAAACCGATTTTAGGTATATTTATGGTCTACAATTAATCGCGTGTGCATATGGTTTCGAGATCAAACCGATTAATAATACAATTATTAATATTGAAAATGAAAAATCTTTAATTCTAAATATAAATCCAAAATTTGAATTATTTCCTAAAGATCAAATCCATGTGTTCGAAAGCCACTTAGAAGAAATCGAATTCGTTCCAAGATTTACAGATATTTTCAAAATATATGCCTCCAGCCCTTCTTGTAAAATTCAGATCATTAAGTATAAATCTCGGCAAATTTATGGTGTTCAATTTCATCCAGAATATCCGGATGATCCCTCATCGTTTAATGATGGGATAAAACTATTGAAAAATTTTGTTTTATTATTATAGAGATACTTTAAATTACTAAAAAAATACTATTTTGCATTAGCAAAATTAATAATTGATTTTGTTAATAACGAAATGGAGGCAAAAAAAGAATGAAATCTTTGAATAAATGGCAAACCCTTTTTCAATCCATGATTAATCAGGTAAAAAGTGAAATTAATTTAAATATGGTAATTTTATTTGGTTCCCAAGGGCGAGATGAAGCCACACGATACAGTGATTATGATATATTATTAGTAGGTGATTTTAAAGGGAGTTTTATTGAGAGAAGTGATTGGGTTATAAAATCAGCCCCTCTTTTATCTTTAGATTTATTTTGCTATAAAACAGAAGAATTTGAAGAGTGTTTGAAAGTTATGCCCTTACAGCCATCGATGCGATAGGTGAAGGTGTTGTCCTCTACGGAAAAAAATTCTATCAAAAACATAGAAGTCGATATGATTATTTCTTATCTAAAGGAATGAAGAAATCAAAGTGTGCTTTAATTCCACCCACTATTTAAGAAGATAATAATGTTAATTATTAAAAAATAAACTAAAAAAACAGGATGTAAGTTTTTTAGACATTTTAATAGGGTGTTATAATAGTATCACAATATTTGCATGTTATAGTTTCGCCTTTCTTGAAAAGTGATATACTAGTTTGTGAAATAGGACCATTACAAAAAGGACAATTCCCTAAAAGAATAGATGTATTTATGTCATGGAATTTATCGGAATCTTCGATAATATTATGAACTAGCAATTTATCACGAATTTCGCTTTCAAGTTCAGCAAGAAGCCCTGTAATCGGTTCTTGATCATCACCATTTACGGAAATTTCAATAATTTGATGGTTTGAATCCAATAATAAATAAATTATCATTTTTTCCTTCTTAACTTTAGTTATCCCATAGAAATATGCTTCGCCCTTATTATTATCAAGGGAATACTCTTTGCTTACTAATTTGACATCATGTTTTCCAATAGAAGCGAGAATTTTGTTAAAAATCAATTCAGATTTATTCGATTTAACAAGCGGGAAAATTTTATGGTCTTCATATTTAAGCTCCAATTGTATTTTTTTTACTCGGGCTAAGTTGGCTTCTTCTCTTGTAAAGAAAATTGGACATGATATCGAAACTTTTTTCGGTGCCATTATAATTGCTTGTGGACGATCTTTATTGTCAAAATAGGTTAAAGTAGCATTAATCGTACTTTCTAAACAATTTATTGGTTCTAAATAAAGCGATATTGCGATTTTTTCATTCCCACCCAGTTTTGCAATATGAATAGTATCACCTCTGCGTTTTAAATTCGGTTCATGGATAATCCACTTTAAAGATTCAGGTAAATCGAATCTTAGTGCTAAATTTGTTAAAACATTATCTGAATGATTCACCATGCCAACTTTCAAGCGAATTTTACCCCCGATATATTCATATTCTCGAATAATTTTCAGATGTTTATTTTCAATTCTTTCTTGTTCTAAAGTGCGGTTTATATTCATTGCAATCGATTTTGTTTCAACACCATTTCTCTCATATCTATTGGTTGAAGTTTGCATGTAATTTAATAAATATTGCATTTGTTCTTGAACCGAGTTCAATATTTTTTCTGATTTTGTTAATTTACTCTCCAATATTTTCGATAATACATCTAAATCGAGTAAATCTTCATGAGAATCAAGTGATTGGCAATAAATCCATAAAGATTCATTCATTTCTTTTATTGATTTAACAATTTTCTCATTTATCTTTTGTACATCACTGGATTTTATAAAAACCTTTGATTTCTTTTTATTATTTTCTTTAATTTTAATTTGATCTAGGTTTTTCTCTAAGAATTGCAAAATTTCAAAAATTAAGGAAGCGGTAATTGGAAACTCCTCTTCTTCACTGAAAACATTCTCTGTTTCAATACTTTTTAAAACTAATTCGATTGCCGAAATACTCTTAGAATATTGTTTTTTTGCTTGGGAAAAGTGATTTTCTTGGAATTTAGCCCAGGCAATTTTACTTAGAAGAATACCTTCAGAAATATAGGTAGCTAATATATTCTGTTTAATGGAAATTATTTTTTTCTCAAGAAAATCAATTTTATGAAAATCCGGTACTAGTCTTAGAGCTCTTCGATAATTTCGTTCCGAACTTAACCAATAATTCCTGGATCTTTTATATTTATGCATTTTTGCATAATCTATAGCTTTCTTAGTTTTACTTTTGCTAATTTTAATTAAATGATTGGTTTTCCTTTTATGATAATTAAATTTTGTCTTTTTTCTATAAAAAAACCAAATAATGATCACAATAGGAATATCGATAAGGAAATATTGATCTCCTGTTACGAAGCTAAAAACTATAAATAGAAACATCCAGAATAATACAAAAAGCCAAGAAAGTACTTTTAGTAATTTAAAAATAAATTGTTTTCCTGATTTCGATTTTTTCCGATTCATATTTTTTATTAAAATTTTTGAAGTTTTTGAATCGTGTTTATTAGTCCTTTCATCTCTATTAATTCTCAGTTCGTTTTCGCGCTCAGCAATGAATTTATTCCATTGATATGAGATTTTTTTTCGATTAATAATCCATAAAATTATCAAAATAGGAATATCGATAAGGAAATATGGAGCTCCTGTTCCGAAGGTAAATCCTATAAATAGAAACATTATAGATAATACACATAGCCATCCAATAACCTTAAATATTTTATAAATTCTTAGCAAACTTAATTTAGAATCTTCCCGATCAATATTTTCTACAGATATTTTTGATAATTTTAAACTACTTTCCTTATTTTTTTTCGCTCGTTCAATTTTCTGTTCGCTTTTTCTTATTTCGCGATCAGAAATTAATTTTTTCCATCGTTTTTTTATTTTTTTTCGATTTATCATGAGTATTACTACGATTCCAATAATAAAAACTGCTATAATCACATAAACATAATAAGGTGGTGGTGAATAAGAGTAATAAGTAATTTGCTCATATGATATATCTTGTGAATTATTTTCAAAAATATTTCCATAAATATTCTGTTCTGATTGATATTCATCCTCATATAGAATTAAAATACCATAACCACTAGTATGATTAGTTATGATGTTTTCTCCAATAGTATTTTGACCAGAATTAATGATATATATTCCATTGGAATTGTCACTAATATTATTATTTAAAATCAAATTCCAGTTACAATCATCGAAAAGTTCTATTCCTGCGTTATTATTATTATTAATTAAATTAAAAGATAAGTAGTTATCAGAAGAAAATCTTAATGTAATTCCAGAACCTCGATTATTCGAAATACAGTTATTAAGTACTGAGTTACTATCAGAATATGAGAAACTAATACCATTTTCTTGATTATTTTCAATTATATTGTTTACTATTAAATTTTCTTGACTACTCACAGCACTAATATCTGAATAATACTGATCAAGAGTAATACCATTCCAATTATTAAAATTTGCAATATTTGTTGAGATATTATTGTGGATACTTCCAACTAATCTAAATCCATCACCTTCATTATTTGAAGCAGTATTATTGAATAGGGTGTTATTTTCTGAATTCACCAATGTATATCCATAATCATTTAAAGAACAATTATTTTGAATTATTGTATTATTGGTTGATGAGTTTAAATAGATCCCATATATGTTGTCTATCAATGAACAATTAGTGATTTTAACATTCGAACAATTTTGAATTTCAATCCCTTTTTCGTAGTAAGTCCCGTTATCAGTAACCTTCTCTTCATCAAAATTTTTGATTGAACAATTATTGATTATTAGAAATTTATCGGTATTTTGGATAAAAATTCCCGAATGCTCACCTGAAGTAATTGAATAATTTTCAATTTTAAAAGCGGTTCCCCATGATAATCCATCAGTCCCATTACCAGCGCAAAAAGCTTCTAAATCATTATTTCCGTCTATCCGAATTGGTTCATGTGAAATAAGTAATGTTGCTGCATTTACTTCAAAAATTTTCTCCTGATTTTGCGCAGAATCATTATACAATGCATGGGTTTCAATGCTTGAAATAAGAATGATACAAATTCCTAATATAATTAATGTAATTTGACTATGTGTCCTTTTTTTATTTCCATTTCTCATTTTGATTTTTCTCCTAAATATTATTTTTCATACCTTCTATCCGGTTCCAGTTCTGAATTTGCTTCTTCTATGAATTCTTTGATTGTTTGGCACTTGTAATCATATTCTTCCCTGGTGATTTTACTTTCCAGTAAATCGTTTTGAAGCCCTTGCAAACGACTCTTTAAAGATTTTATTCGATCTTGAATGATTTCTCGATCTTCGATATCTCGTTTTTTTTCATTTTCAAGCCATTTCTTGAATTGATACGCTTGTTCTTGTTTGGAATTAAGAACTTCTTTTGCATTTTCTGGTGTTTTAAAACCTAAAATATTAAACGCGTCCAATTCCAAGCCATAAAGATTCATTTCATCACAAACTTTGGAAATCACTTTATTCATAACTATTTCTCGAGATTCTTGGAAAATTTCTGAAATATCAAATTCCTTAAAAATATCACGGAGAATAACATAAAAAAGGCTTATTATCCAATCTTTCAATTGTTGTATCGTCCATTCTTTACTTCCGCCAATAACGTATTTATAGAAAATGCTGACATTGTAAATATGTAATTTAAGATCACCAAACATTCCAAATATAAACCCGTCTTGACTTGGAATGCCATTTATCTCTGGGATACCCCATAAAATTTGATGCATTGAAGTGTCAAACCAAATAATTTTTGTACCCTTAGCGCGGGACTTTTTCTCTAATTCATACGTTCCGCCACCAAGTTCTGCAATTAATTCACCGTGTTTTAGATATAACGCGCGTTCATGTTCTTTAACATTAAAGAATTTTGCTTTCTTAATATTATCGTTTTGTTTGGGAAAACAATAAATTAATTGAGAATTTTGATCTTTTGAATCATCCTGGGGCCATGAAGTAATTGATGGAAATCGATCTTTACCATTACTGCCGTTTTTCTTTCTTAACATTATAATTTCACTCTTTTTTTAATTTTACATTAATATATACCATTTATCTCCTTGTAGATATGATTGAGAATGCCGGAGTAATCCGTTATTTGTCATAGTTTGAAGTATTTTTTCTACTTTTGATTGATTCCAACTTAAATTTTCCATAACTTCAGCCATTGAAAAAGATTTTAATTGAATTGCTAATCGAAGAAGTTTTATTTCGTCAACTGAAATATCATACGGTTTTAACTGGACAATTTTAAAAATATGATTTTCATCATCTTTTATTTCAATTATCCCGGATATTAAGCCTTGTTCAGCTAGTTGGTTTAACACATTTTCTAAATTCTCAACTGTAAAGCCTGTATAGTTACACTTGTCTTTGGCTAATTCATAAAAAGAAACAAGTGGGATATTATATGGCTTACTATTATTTTTTGAGTGCACTCCCAATAAATCAGAAATAAGTGATATTAGGCTTTCTTTCAGTATTTCTTCTTTTCTATTATCTTGGATTAATGGAGGTAAGAATTTTTTAAGCAAACTTAACCCAACTTGATTCTTTTGAAGTAAATTTAATTCATCTTCTGCAAGTATGTGAATACCATCATCAACACTGGTTCTTTTTTGGAGTAAAAAATCTAAAATCCTGATTTGGTCTGTTATTTGATTATAAATTTCACTAAATAATCTATAGTTTTCTTGCTCGAGGTTTTTACTTACCTCTAATTCCAACTCTGAGATAAAATTAAGCTGATTAAGCAAGATCTGATTGATAAATAAAATCTCTGAAAGAAAATCTTTCTTTTTTCGAGCGGAAATTTTCTTTTTAGTCCCTTTTTTATGTAAATCATAAAAAGATAAGGGATTTACACGAAAACTCGAAAAATTGGTTTTGATGGATTTTAATTTGCGTATAATATCTCCCAACCGTTCAGCAAAAATTGGTTGTTCCAAGTTATAACAAATACCCATAGATTTACTCAAATTTAATTTTAATTTATCTAATAAATTTATGAAATTTCGATGGGTTGCTCCAATTTTTGTATTTTGTTCCTCTATATTTTTTGCTATTTGTATATTACTAATTAAAAGTTCTGATAATCTATTACTCGGTTTTTTATTCAAACCATTGGAACTTTTTTCAATTGCTTTAGCATTTTCCTTTCCTAGCCTAGTTAAACCCCATTTTGGTAGTATTTGCCCTTTTTCTAAAACTCGTTCTACTTGCTTAAGATTTTCTAATTGCATTAAAATATTTTTAGCTACCCGCATTGAAAGACCAGTAACTTCACTAATTTGTCTAATACTAGAAGGGTCCTTAAGTTCATTGTTTAGAACACGGAGAATTGATTCGATACCCCGTAAACTTATGGGAATTTCCCTATTTTTTTTATGATCTTTGGGAGTCATATTTTCTTAATCAAAAAAAAAATAGATTAAAAACATATAAATGTTTCCATATGGAAACATTTTTCAAAAAAGTTATCATTGAATAATTGGAAGAATTTTTTTTCTAAGAATCAAATGAACTAAACCGTTAGACTCGTCATTTTAAAAAGGCTGTGGAAAATAACTCGAAATAATGACACTTCAAAAAGTTCTTGATTCAAAATCAAAACAGCAAATCGAATCAATTGGAATTGTTATCTCAGGAATTAATAACTTATCTCCTAATATATTTGAATATTCATTCATCCTTACTAATAATCAGTCTGCATTCACATCAAAAAACTCACTTTTTATACAACAGGGCCAATATTGTTTAGTAGAATCACATGAAGGTTTTGTGATTGGTATAATTGAGCAAATCAGAACGAATAATCAATATTTCTCCAATGTTCAAACAGTGAAAAACTTTAATCTTGCAAATGTTAATATGCAAAATTTCTTCCCGAGTGATCAATGGGAATGTAACATTGTCGACGTACATCTGTTAGGAACAGTTCGCTCTAAAAATAAATTTTCTGAAAAAATTGATCCTTCAATTTTTAAGAAGATCCAAAGAGTAGGATTTCCAGTCAATCCAGGTAATGAGGTATATATTCTAAAAGGAGATTATCTTAGAAATTTCTTAGGTCTAGATGATAAAGGACTAAATATTGGAAATTTAAGCAATTATAATCAAGATGTCACTTTGAATATAAATCGTCTTTTTAATAAACATGTAGCAATATTGGCTCAATCGGGAGCGGGAAAAAGTTATCTAATATCAGTTTTATTTGAAGAACTTTTATCTCGTCCAAAAGATCTAGGAACACCCGCTCTATTTCTTATAGATATTCATGGTGAATATCGCTTTTTAAAGGAAAAAATAGAAGATAATACCCAAGAAAAGTTAGAACAATCAAAAATTTCAAGTTTAAACAGAATACAAAATAAAATTACAATTTTTAATGGATTATTTATACAAATTGGAGTGCCAGATTTGACAGAATATGATTTTAAACATTATCAACCAGGTATTTCTGTTCCACAATTACGAGAACTTCGAAAATCTATAAAAAATTGTAGAAAGAAATTCAAAAAGAGTAAAACTTCAACAGATGATGACGTTTTAAAGGGTTATGATATTAATGACATCATTACTGAATTATCAGAAAATCCCGATATAAATTCAAAATTGCAATCAACTTTAATCGGTTGGTTAGCGGATTTAAATAATTTAAACATTTTCGGCAAGAGTGAATCTCCGTCTATTTATGAATTAATAAAAGTGGCAGAACTTTCAATTTTGGATTTATCTTCAATAATTTCTATGAGAAAAAAACAGATTTTACTTCATTATATAACTTCAAAATTATTCTATTACCGCAGAAGTGGGAAAATTTCCCCTTTTATCATTTTTCTTGAAGAAGCACATAATTTTTTACCTGAATACGGAGGTAAAAATGCAATAACAAAGAATATCTTTGAAACTATTGCACGTGAAGGAAGAAAATTTTTTGCACAATTAGTCTTGGTTTCTCAAAGACCTGTCAGACTCAGTACAACTGCTTTATCTCAGTGTAACACTCAAATTGTAATGAGAATAACGAATCCCTATGATTTAAAACATATAAAGCAAACATCTGAAGCTTTAACAAGGGGCTCAATCGATATAATTAGCACATTACCTACAGGTAATGCTTTGATTATGGGCGCTGCATTAAATTATCCAATTTTTACCAAAATTAGAAAGAGGGAATTACCAAATCCTCGTGGAGAAAAATTAATTTCTGAAATTTGTCAAAAATATGTTGATAAAGATGCATTTAATAACTCCAAAAAACCAATAGGAAATATTTTGCCGAATTTTATCCAAGAAAATTTTATAGATTTTGATAGCTTTGAAATTAAAGAATAGGTTTAATGCATAAATTCTTTTATTCTTTTTCGAATTTCTTCGGTAAATTGCCCATTTTTATTAATTTCTACTTTAGAAACATCTTTTTTAATTCCCACGACATGTATAAAAGAACGAACCTCAAGTCGAAATAGGTGCTTCATCAAATCTGTACGACTAAAATCTTCATACATATTTGATAGTTTGCGTTGTAAGTCGGTGGTGAGCATTTCGCCACGGTTGTCGATTAATG
This sequence comes from Promethearchaeum sp., assembly GCA_030612265.1. Taxonomy (GTDB): domain Archaea; phylum Asgardarchaeota; class Lokiarchaeia; order Sigyniarchaeales; family Promethearchaeaceae; genus Promethearchaeum. Next base: position 5,857 of record JAUWOE010000069.1, on the reverse strand, counting down.
CATTTATAATCTCATATTCGATAGGAATAGAATTCCATGCGATTTTCATTTTTGCCATAGTTAATTACCATTATTTCTCAATAAAATGTAAGAAAAATATTACCAGATAATTTATTTAAAAAACTAAGGTTAAATAATCTATTAAATTAAAAAAAATTTTGTATTTACGCGTATAAATCAGTTCTTTTGTGTTTCCCAATTCTTCTGCTTTTCATGTTTTCTTCAAATTTTTCATAAAATTCGCAAACTTCTGGAGACGCACTTGGGTGAATATCATCCATTGCAATTTTAAAGTGTTTGTTAAAAATTTTATCAGCCCTTATATTTTCTCGCAGACTTCTGATCGCTGCTTCTCTACAAAGAGACTCAATGTCGGCTCCTGAGAAAAATTCACTTTTAACAGCTAAATTATGGATATCTACATCATCAGCAAGGGGCATGTTTTTAGTAAAAATTTTAAAGATCTTTTCTCTATCATCGGATGTAGGGGGAGCGACATATGATAATCTATCTATCCTTCCAGGTCTCATTAATGCAGGATCCATAATATCTGGTCGATTTGTAGCAGCAATAAGAATTATCTGTTTTGTTTGAGCTAACCCATCGAGCTCCGTCAAGAGCTGAGAAATTACTCGTTCAGTTACTCCTGAATCAGAACCGCCACTCCCACGACGTGGAGCAATACTATCAAGCTCATCAAAAAAGATAATACAAGGTGCTGCTAACTTCGCTTTCCGAAAAACTTCTCTAACTGCTTTTTCACTTTCACCGACCCATTTTGAGAGTAATTCTGGTCCTTTTATTGATATAAAATTTGCTTCAGATTCAGTAGCAACTGCTCGTGCCAGTAAAGTTTTTCCGCACCCTGGTGGGCCATATAATAACACACCTGTCGGAGGAGAAACCCCCATTCTTTTATATGCTGCAGGATTTTTAATTGGCCATTCTACCGATTCGATCAATTGTTGTTTCGTATAATCTAATCCTCCAACATCATTCCAGTGAACACATGGGATTTCGACAAAAACCTCACGAATTCCCGATGGGATAATTTCCTTAAATGCGTTATCAAAATCTAACTTTTTGACAACCATTTTTTCCAAGATTTTAGGATCAACATCATCCTCTTCCAGATTGATTTTTGGAAGATACCTTCGTAAAGCATACATTCCAGTTTCGCGAACTAAACTTGCAATATCTGCTCCAACAAAACCATGGGTTTTCCGGGCAATTTCAGTGAGGACAACATCTTTATCCAATGGCATTTTACGTGTATGAATTTGTAGAACCTCCATTCTTCCTTTTTCTCCTGGAACTTTTATTTCTAATTCTCTATCGAAACGTCCGGGGCGCCTTAATGCCGGATCCACGGCATTAGGTCGATTTGTTGCACCGATTATCACAACCCTTCCTCGTGTTTCTAACCCATCCATTAAAGCAAGTAATTGTGCAACTACCCTGCGTTCGACTTCTCCTGTGACATTTTCTCGTTTTGGAGCGATTGCATCTATCTCATCAATAAAAATTATACTAGGTCCTTTCTCTTCAGCCTCTTTAAATAAACTTCTTAATTTCTTTTCAGATTCTCCGTAAAATTTACTCATAATTTCGGGACCATTAATAGAAATGAAATGGGCACGACTTTCATTAGCTACTGCTTTTGCTAGAAGAGTTTTACCGCATCCTGGAGGCCCACGTAATAAAATTCCTTTAGGCGGATCAATCCCCAAGCGTTTGAATAGTTCAGGATGTTTTAATGGAAGTTCAACCATTTCCCTGACTTGTTGAATTTCATTATCTAAACCCCCAATATCTTCATAGGTAATATAAGCAATTCCGGTTGGGATTTCTTCATTAGTAGATTCCTTAATTGATAACTGGGTTACTTGTTTAATGATGGATATACCTGGGGGTTTTATCGAAATTGCACGAAATACAATTTCTTTGGTCATTCCTATGTTAATATAAATTAAATCTCCTTTCGCAATTGGAAAATTAAGTAATTTTCTTTTAACAAAACTCTCAAACCGAACATTCGGGGTAATTTTTAATGAGATAGGGGCAAGAATAACTGATTTTGTAGTTTCTTCCTTAATTTTTGATACTTCTACAAAATCATCGATTTTTACATTAGCATTTCTCCGAACACGGCTATCAATGCGTATTATTCCCAATCCTTGGTCTTGAGGGTAGGATGGCCATGCAATTGCAGCGGTAGTCTTTTCTTTTCCCTTTATTTCAATAATTTCTCCCGTATTAACAGATAGCTGCTTCATCGAATCTGAGTCCAATCTTATTATTGAGCGGCCTACATCGCGCTTACGAGCTTCTTGGACTCTTAATTTCAGAGTTTTAGGCGATTTGGTTGATTTTTTTTTAGGAATTCCTTCTGTGCTCATCTTTATTTCTCACATTAAATAAGTTAAACCGTTCGTAAATAGATTATGATACTAAAATACTATCATTTAAAAAAAACTATCTATACGTTTCTGGGTTGTTCCAGCCTTTTTTTTTAACCTAATCAAGGCACTTTCTACTCTTTCTTCGGAAAAATTATGCCTTTCACAAAGAATTTCCTTTATTTTATCACTATCCGGGCGTTTCCATTTTGGTTTTGGGTAATCTTTATTGATCGTTGGATTTAGAAAAATTTCCCTTACTTGCCTTATTGTATCTAAATCTATACTTTCACTAATTGGTTTTTTACGAATTATAATGTTTTTTTCTAGCATATTTTCTAGATTATCATGTTCTTTGATAAGATTGAACGCAGTTTTTGTTCCTACACCGCTTACTCCGGGAAAAAAATCAACTCCGCTCAATATTCCAATGTCGATTAATTGTTCCCTTGAAATATGATTATATTTTAAAACCTGATTAAGATTAAACCATTCCAGATCTATACTAATTGTTGTTGATTTAACTTTTCGTTGCCTATTTTGGGATAGATTACGCACGATCCGGTGAGCCCCGAAAAGAAAAGAGTCATAATCTTGAGATGCAACTGCCCAAGCATCCCCATTTTGAACTAGAAAAGCTGCTTGTGCCTCCCCATCTTGAGCTGCTTGAATTACAGGAATTCCCATTGCTGCAATAAGTTCTTTGCTTTCTTCTATCATAACAGAATTTAATTTACTTGAAGCTTGAGCAAATTTTGCAGCTTCTTCGATTCTACCTAAATCCTGGGCTTCTTTAGCCATTTTTCTCGCATCTTGCCTTATAATTCTTCTACGTTGTATTTCAGCCATTTTCATAGTATTGGGCGGACCATCAAAAACGTATATTGGTTTAATATCTTTTTCAATAATTCTAATCGTTCGATAAAAAATTCCCGATAAATGCGAGGTTACATTCCCCTCGTAATCTTTTAATGGTGTGCCATCTACACCGCGAATTATTGCCAAAAATTGATAAAGAATATTAAAAGCATCAATAGCGATTGTCTTACTAAGTAAATTTTCAAAAGTAATTATTTTTTTTACATCTTCGACCAATTCTTTTAGTTTAACTCCCAATATTTATCGCCTCTTATTAACAAAATAATTAGTGTTTACCTTATTATATTTATTTTACCTATTATATTTTTAAAGTTCAAAGTTTTCTTTTTTTTCCTCTATAAGCTCGTCTTTTTAGGGTTGCTCCACAATGATCACATTTTTTCCCTAATAATTTCGACGGAAATGTTTCATAACAATAGGGGCAATAAATCTCCCATTTAATATTTCTTTTAATCCCGCGTTTTTGATATGAAAAATAAGGGATTTTTAACAGAGCACATACATTTTGAACCGAATAATCATCAGATATAATTATCCCATTCTGATCGGGGAAATCTTTTTTTAAATCAATGTATAATGCAATAATTCCTTGATCGGTTTTGGATAAAACAGCAATATCACCTGTATCTTCTGCAGTATTGCTAATATATTTCAAAGATTCCGGTATTGGGTCTCTTAATTTTAATATTTGTTGATCTTCCGCTATTTCTATTATCCGCGAAGATCTCGGATTGGATATTGCCTCATCATACACACTTGATGTTATATAAAAGCGAATTCCAGGATTCTGAAGAGCTACTTGGTTTGGATCAAAAGCGGATACGAAGGCTGTATTATCCAGTATTATAAAATTAAGGGAATTAAAATTTGCGACCATATAATTCTTTTCCAATAAAATAATTTTAATTTAATTATCGATTGAGTTCTCAATAATGTTCCTACTGAATAGAATCTTCTCACGAACTCTTTTAAAATAACCCAAAACATTCTCTTTAAAGCGAATAAATTGAATTTCACTATCCGAGCGTAAGATCTTAACAGAAACTTGAGGACTGACCTTATATTCGGCTTGACCATCTATGATTACAAGACCATTTAGTCTCGCTCTTTCAAGTTTAATAGTAATTTCAGCGAAATCTGGAACAATTAAAGGGCGAAATACTCCAGTACTTGCAGAAGGGTTAAGAGGAACGATTTCAAAACCATTCAACCTAGGATCCATAAGACATCCTCCTGCACTTAATGCGTAAGCACTTGAACCCGTATGCGTTGAAACTATTAAACCGTCTAAATAACTCGAAGTGAAATAATTACCGTCGATTTCAATGCTGACATATAACACTTTAGAAGGTTTTGAAGATATTATAAGAACTTCGTTTAAAGCTAGCGGGAGTTTATGCTTTCCGATAAAAGTTGATAATCTTGACGCTGTTTCTACGAAATATTCACCTTTGAATACTTTATCCAAGTCTTTCTTTAAAATATCAGGATCAGCATCAGATTCATCTAAAAAACCAACACTACCCAAATTAACCCCTAAAATTAAAGGAGGATCCACTTTAGGCAAATTTTGAGCAATACGTAAAACTGTCCCATCCCCTCCTACAGAGATTAAGAATTTGGTATTAGAAACAGTCATATCTTCTAAATTTTTAGCAAAATGACGGATAAATTTCGAGGAAATGCGAGTTTCATATGAGATTTTTTCTTTTCGTTGCAATAAATAATCTGTAATGAACTGAACGACCTTAAGGGCTTTCGGAGAATCTAAACGACAAGCTATGGCTACAGAACGATTATCACCTTCACTTTTCGGCTTGATCTTAAAAAGATTTTCATGCATATGAAATTCCCCTCAAATTCACATTATTGATTAAAACTAAAAAAAATTTTACGAAAGACCTATTTCGGAAGAATTACTCTTGTTACAAACGATTTTTCCATTACCGTCCAGAAATCTATTGTGCATTCTCCTTGTAGTTCATGATCGCCGATTAATTTGGTAAGTTTTTTTAGGTTTAATTCATCGTCCTCAAAGGGATACATTACTTCAATGGATTCATAAGTTTCCAAGTCCATTATATGCACTATTTGATCATTTTCATTAATATCTAGAAGTTGTCCGGTTTTTTTTTCAATTTCGGGAACTTCTACGCTTGTATCGGCGGTCATGGTCAATGATTTTTTTTTCTTAGTAAATAAACCCACACAGCCTATCCGGCTCTTGGCATGACCGTGTTTCCCCGACTTACTATGGTCGTTGGATAAAACTAAGTAAGGTTCGCCCTCGTAAATATAATAGTTACCTTTTTTTAAATTGCTAGCAGATTTTCTCGCCATTTTTTTCACTCAATTTTCTTTAAAACGTTTTTACTATAAATATATGTTATTGGATATTATGAATTTTTTGATATTTTTTCCAATTTAAATTCAGAATGGTAATAGTTTAGTATTCATTATTAGAAAACATGAAAACAAAGGAAATTGGTTTTATTTTCGATTTAGATGGAACTATTTTGGACGACATTCCATTCATTCTCAATCTTCATGTTAAAATTGCAGATGATTATAATTTTCCT
>JAUWOE010000085.1 GCA_030612265.1 Promethearchaeum sp. | reverse complement strand
GAGTTTATATGAAACTTGTGATAATTCTGCTCCGGGAAAAGCCGGAATTCATTGGATTGATAAAGAAGGAAAATGGCATTCAGACCTAAATGTTAATACTGATTGGGCAGATTCATTTGTAAATTGTTCTCGGGAATTTATTGAAGCAATTCGAGAAGATCGCCAACCAGAAGTGAACCCAGTAGAAGCGCGCTATATATTGCAAATTTCTCTCGCAATAATTCGATCTTTAAGAAATGACTTTAGAGAAATCCAAGTAAAGGATATTAAAGATAAACCTTAATTATCTTCATTATCTTTAATTTCTTCATTTTTTAATTTTAAAACTGCACCATATTTAGCACTTGAAACTAATTTTGGGTACAGACTCAAAATCCCACGATTATATTTTAACTTTGGTTTCTTCCACTTGAGTTTTCTTTTGTCAAGAATTTTCTTATCCACTATTAAGTCTAATTTTCTATTTGGAATATCAATTTCAATAATATCTCCATTTTCTACAAGAGTAATAGGCCCACAATCATAGGCTTCAGGACAAACATGTCCAATACAAGGACCCCTACTTGCACCACTATATCTTCCATCAGTGACCATTGCTACAGAATCCCCTAATCCCCTTCCTACTAAAATTGCAGCAGGTAATGACATTTCGCGCATTCCTGGAGAGCCCTTAGGACCCTCATTCCGGATAACTAAAACATCACCCGGGTTCACTTCATCATTCATTAAAGCATCTTTAACCGCTTCTTCGTTTTCAAATACTCTTGCCGGTCCCGAATGTACTAACATTTTAGGGTCAACAGCAGATTGTTTAACAATACATCCTTCAGGAGCAAGAGTTCCTTTTAAAACAGCCAAACCTCCGTTGGTGTTGATAGGGTTGGAGAGGGAATGGATTACTTTAGAATTATAATTATGCGCGCTTTCAGCAATTTGTTCAATAGATTTACCTGAAGCTGTTATAACTTCCTTGTGCAATATCGGAAGTAATTCTTTTAAGGTAGCAGGAACACCTCCAGCAAGATGATAATCTTTCAAATTTAAATTTGAAGCTGGTTTGAATTTTGCTATTAAAGGAGTAGATCTCGAAAGCGGATCAAAATTATCATGAGAAAAAGGAATTCCTAATTCGTAAGCAATTGCTACCATATGAAGCACCATATTACTGGAACCACCTACCGCCAGACCCAATCTAATTCCATTTTCAAATGCTTTGTAGGTTAATATCTGTCTGATTTTTATTTTTTCTCGAACTAAATCTAATATGCGCGAGCCAGTTTGTTTAGCAATTTCTTTTCGATCATCTGAAATTGCAGGAGTCATCGCACAATTCGGGAGTGAAAGTCCCATAGCTTCTACAATACTAGCCATTGTACATGCAGTTCCCATCATGTTACATGCTCCTGGAGAACAACAAGTTTCATTCTCGATTTTTTCTAATGTCGAATCATCTATTTTTCCAGCTTTCCACTCACCAATAGCTTCTTTAATATCGGATGTAACTTTGGTTCCGATGCCAGGAATCTCGGCGGGCTCCATGACGCCTCCTGTTAGAAAAATCGTGGGTAAATTACATCTAATGGCACCCATAATCATCCCAGGAATTATTTTATCACAAGAACAGATGCACACCAACCCATCAAACCCGTGAGATTGTACCGTGGCTTCCAAACTCATCGCAATAATGTCTCTTGATGGGAGGACATATTTACTATTGTTACCACTGTTTGCTATACCGTCACAGATAGCAATTGTATTAAATTCCATCGGTAAACCCCCGGCTTCTAAAATTCCAGATTTAACAGATTTAGCTAATTCATGGAGATGAATGTGACCCGGGTTTATATCATTAAAAGAATTTGCTATGGCAATATTGGGGCGATTTAAATCTTCATTAGAAAATCCACATCCGTGATACAAAGCTCTTTTATAAGTCATAAGTGGGTCATTTTTTGACATTTTTATTTGTCTCCTAATTTCAAAGAAGGAAAATACTTAAAGCAAAGATAAACTGCGCAGGAAAATAAAATATACTATTAATAATCGATTTGTACGGAATTGGTTTATAAAATTTATTTAGCGCTAGTTCCATATCTGACACAAGAAAAGAAATGGCTCCAGCAAAAGCCAAATATGATACTCGAATTGACAAAGAAGCCATTATTACTATGATAATGATATAAAATAAAACGGGTATTTTCATTTTCTCGAGATCTTTGTAAAGAAACAAATAATAAACACCTGTTAACAAGCATAATGAAACAAAAACAGTAAGAACGTGAATTTCCATAATTTTATCATTTTACTCTTAAATATCTACTATTATTCTATCTCGTTTTATTTATAAAAAAACTCATTTATGCAAATTGAAACAAAAGAATTAAAAATTTTCATAACAAATTTCAAATGAATAAGATGACCATTCATTCAAAAACTCTTAGAACTGGAGGGCAACTAATTGTAGATTATTTAATTGCTGAGAAAGTGCCATTTGTTTTTGGAATTCCTGGACACGGTTGTTTAGGGTTAACCGATGCATTTTACACGCGAAGAGATAAAATTAAAGTAATTCAACCCAAACAAGAGATGGCTGGAGTCCACATGGCAGTTGGGTATTATAGAGTTACGGGAAAACCGTTAGCCGTTTTCACAAGCATTGGTCCTGGTGCAATAAATACTGCAATCGGATTAGCAGATGCTTATGTTGACTCCATGCCCGTATTAGTAATAACCGGGGATACTCATGTTCATATGCGCGGAGTCGGCGTTTTACAAGAGATAGAAAGAAAAAAGGATAGTAATTTACCCGATATTCTTAAACCGATTGTTAAAAGACAATTTGAAGTTGCCAGTGTAAATCAGTTACCAAAAATCATGCAAAGGGCGTTCAATATTATGTTAACAGGTAGAAAAGGTCCCGTTCACATTGATTTACCTATGGATGTTCAATGTGCACAATCTGATCTTGCTTTATCTTCCCCTCTTAAAAGAAAAACGATGGCTATACAACGTGGGGATCCAAATTTGATTAAAAATGCTGCAAAAATGCTCACCGGAGCTTTAAGACCGTTGATCTGGATCGGCGGGGGTGTTGTTGCCTCGAATGCAGAGGATGAAATATTAAAGCTTGCTGAATTCATTGGTGCCCCTGTTTTAACTACAATGATGGCAAAAGATGCATTTCCTAATAATCACCCACTATTTGGATGGGCTACTGGTTCAAAAGGTACAAAATGTGGTATCGAATTGAGTAAAAGTGCTGATGTCGTTATTGCACTGGGGTCACGATTCGCCGACGAATCTACATGCTCCTATAAAAAAGGAGTTGCTTGGAATTTTGGAACTGACGAAAAAGATACGCGCTTGATACATGTTGATATAGATGCCCATGAAATAGGAAAGAATTACCCCGTCGATATCGGTATCATAGGCGATGCAAAATCAGTTCTTAATGATTTATTATCTGAACTTAATCAAAATTTTGAAAGGAAAGACTATCAAAATACAGAATATTTCAAAGAAATACAAGCACTGCGATCTAATTGGAGTGAATTTTTGGATAAATGGGCGGATCCAAGACAAGAACCGGTTATGATTTCATGTGTTCTTAAGGAAGTTCGCTCTTTCTTAAATAAGGATGCGATTATAGTTACCAGCTCCGGAAACGTGCAAGCGCAAATGATCCAAGAATTTGAATTTTACGAGCCTCATACTTGTATTACTGCAGGGGGTTTTTCAACAATGGGATACACACTTCCTGCAACAATTGGAGCAAAACTCGGTAAACCAAATAAGCAAGTCATTGGACTGGTAGGAGACGGAGATTTCATGATGACTATGCAAGAATTGCATACTGCAAAACAACTAGGTTTAAATATTGTTATCGTAATTTTAAATAACTCAGGATGGTTTGCGATAACTGACCTACAGAGAGCCGTTTTTGGAAAAGAACGCGGATACGCCACAGAATTTCGAGACTCCGAGGGAAATGTATATACTCCAAACTTCGCTGAGATTGCAAAGGGGTTTGGATGCTGGAGTAAACGTATCTCAAAAAATCATGAAATCCAAGAAACATTAAAAGAAGCGTTCAATCAGTCAGGTCCGGCTATTATCGAAATTATAGTAAATAGAAATCCAGAATATTCTGGGTCTCCTGCTTGGGGATGGTGGGACGTTCCGGTTCCAACATATCTCGAAGAGAGAAGAAAGAAATACGAACTAGAGATTGAAAATGAAGATTTAAGGTGAGATTTAAAATAAGTTGTCCGTTGTAATATAAAAAAAAGAGTGTTGGATTTTTTTTTAAGCGGTAGGGGCTGAACTACCCAGCAACCAATTTAGCCAACCGAGGTGTCCTACTATAACTAGGAGAATTAAGATTACTGAAAATACAATGGCTGTGATCGCCGAAATCTTAATTCCGTTACTCTGGTCTTGATAGAAGCGAATTAATCCCGCGCCACCACTGGGCATCGGGGTATCATTGGAACGTCTTTTTTGACGTTTTGATTTTGATTTTGATGACATTTTATATATTTTTTTAAGGTAATGAAGAAAAAAAAAGTTTGTTTTTTATTACAATTACAATTACATAAAAAAATAAACCAAAAATGAACCATGATTTTTTTTAACAAGAACAGACTATATTTTTCAGTTAAGAATTCTGCAGAAGAAAAGGTCATTAAGTATGTCACGAATTAAAATAATACAGAAATACGTTGGTTTTAGTATTTTATTTTCTCTTTTATTGCTTCCAATCTTTTTCAGTGGGAGTGTATCTTTAGGGGAGTCTCCACAATCTCCTATTTCTAGCACAGTCTTGGAAGATAGTTCTTATGAGAATATTTACATTTCACAATTGAATCGGTCCTTAACGATTAAAGAAGGTGCATTTATTGTTACCGAAGATAAATTTCAATTCTCGAATAATCGTTCAAATTCACTCGCCAGCATTTATATTGGATATAGCGACGACGATATGGATAATCTTTTGTTTTATGAGGCAAAAGATGAAAATTTAGGCCCTTTAGCCAGTAAACTCTTAGAAGGAAAAATTAATGGTACATTTATTCTTGAAATCATGTTGAATCAACCTCTCCTACCATTTTCATCAGTGACAGTAAATCTGAAATCTGTTTTTAACGCAAATTTTACCTATTACGAACCTGAAATGTCATGGTATGGTTTAGATTGTGAAATATTACCTATTACGCCTTATGAAATAGAAAAATATACAACTATTGTTAAAACTCCAGCTTCAACTACAGAAGTATCAATTACTCCCAATATTCCAGATGAAGCAAGTGGTGATGATGCGAACAAATATTTCTTAGGAGGAAATGTTTTCCCATTTGAAACAAAAACTCGAAATTTCGTTTATAGAAATTATATTATTTCAAACTTACGGATGTTGAAACTGGAACGGTCAATAAGAATTAACCCTTGGGGATATATACTCATATCTGAAAAACATGAAATTAAAAACTATGCAAGAATTGAAGCAAGAACTTTAGTTTTTGAAATCCCGTTAAATGCTAAAAATGTCTCAATATCTGATAGTATAGGAGAAATATCAGGAATTACTGAAAATCCTGTCGCTAATGAATATGGAAGAAAAGTAGTTTCAGTTAATTTATTGATCAATAGGGTAGCTCTTGAATACAATGCCACTATGATCTATTCATTTAACTATTATCTCCCTTACGATGAATATATTACCAATCATTTAGGAACAAAGAATTTACTAATAGATTTATACCCAACTCACATGGATTATATAATAAATTTTGAAAAAATTAAAATTGAAATAATAGGAGCTTATTCAATCGATCGCGTGAATTTTCCAGAAACTCAATTGATTAAATCTTCTTCTGGAATTATATTTGAAAGAATTCATAATCAAATCACACCTTATCACAGTCAATTGCTCGACATTACATATCATACCAGATTCTTATCACTTTTCGGCAGATCTACAATTTTTTCATTGATGTTTGTTTTATTATTGGGAATATATGTGGTTATTAGCAATAAACGTAAAGAATACGAAGAAAGTGAAGAAAGTTATATTGAGCAATCAGTTCCAATCAGGGAATTAACACAATTTGTAACTCTTATTGAAGAGAAAAACGCTATTTTGCTTGATATCGAAAAAGCTGATAGTGATCTGAAACGAAAACGTATTCAAAAGAAAGTATATACAAAGACCGTGAAAAATTATCAAATGAAATTAAAAGAACTTAATGAAGAATTAATTCCTTTCAAAAGGCTTTTGATCGAATCAGGCGGTCAAATTCAATCAATTATTCAAAAACTTGATTTTCTGGAAGCTGAAAAAATTTCTGTTAAGGATAGCGTAAGACTTTTAGCTGATCGATACAAAAGAGGTAAATTACCTTCAAAAGCTGCTTATGAAAGATTATCGTATGATATGTTGAAACAATTGAACTCTTCTCAGAAAAAAATTGATCGATATATCAACGAACTACGAGCTTATATCATATAATCGCTTATAATCTTGCGAATTTTTTTTTATATTTAATTTCTAATTCTTTTATTTAATTTTCTTTTATTTTAAACACAAAATTTTTGAGGAATTCCTTTTTTTTTCTATTAATGAAACTCTGGCTCCTTGAAATACTTGCTTGCCCAATCGATAAATCGTTCCCATTAGAATTAACGATATTAAAGTGGGAGAATGAAGGTAATGAAGATGATAAAATTAATCAACTCATAGAAATGTATAAAAATAAGCAAGTTTTACCTCCAAAAACTGAGACCCCTTTGCATTTAGAAATAAAAGACGATAATAAACTCTATATTAATGATTTTCTTATTTTAAAACCAACCTCCTTAGAAGTATATCTGCAAGAATTGATCAATAAGTTAGCAGAACTTGATTTTGTCCATGATATATCCCAGTGGCAGGGAGAAATCGCTTTAAAAATGTGTAGCGAAACCATAAAAGAAAATCTAAAAGAAGCGTTGAAAAAAATAACTGAAATTAGCAGTGCTAATCCCACACAGGAAGATTCAAAAGAAATTATGAAAATTTATGAATGGATTATCCCGGATTTAGAATTTTTGAACTTATTCAAATATAATTTGGAAATCGCTGAAGCAGTAATTAAATGTCCCCAATGTAATCGTTGGTTCCCCGTATTTGAAACAATTCCTCAAATGTTACCTGATGAAGTTCGAAATTCGGAAAGTGATCGGAAATTTAAAGAAAAATGGAAATCAAAATTCAACTTCTAATTTCTATCTTTTTCTCTCATTTTTTGGCACTCCGTTTAATGCTTACATTTTTAAAATGATTCAATTTCAAATAATGATACAATTAACCTTGAATCTTTTGATTCAACAGCCTAATTCTCAACTGATATTATTTACGTAAACTTTTTTAAAATTGATGCTTTTTATAGTTCAAGAACTATATCAAGAAGTTACTAAGAAAAGCCCTTTAGTGTAGTGGCCAAGCATCGCGGGCCTTGACCCCGCTGACCTAGGTTCGAATCCTGGAAGGGCTATGACTTCTAACTTTTTGAATTATAATTCTTACTAAATAATCACAATTGCATAAACTTTTTTAAAATTGATGCTTTTTATAGTTCAAGAACTATATCAAAAAGTGATACTAAGAAAAGCCTTTTTGAAATGCAATTCTTACTAAATACATCAACAGGAGAGAATAAAACATTCCAGGCTCACACGGAAGTTTAACTAAGGCAGGTAAAGTGCGTCAGCTCACCCCCAAAGTTCCTAGAACGGGGGTAAATTCACGATCAAAAAGAATCCCAAGAATTAGAAATAAAGTATTATATCAAAAACGTGTTGTTCGTCAGAAATATGCTGGGCAAGCAAATTCTATCAATGCGCAAAAACACGCTCGAAAAGTTCAGCAACGAAAATAAAATGCATGAATTCTTTGCAATCTTGTCTTAAATAATATCAAAACGGACAGATCTAAAAGATTTTTGATTTTCTATATCTTAACAGTATTTTCTTTAAAATTATTACTTTTTTTCAAGGTAAATATTTTCTAGATTTTTTATTAGATTGATTGATTTTTTAATCGAAATACAAATTTTAAGAAAAACATTAATTTCTTTCATAAAAATTCCTCTATTGAATGAATACTTCTTAATTTCTTTTGAAAATTGTCTATTTTTCAGCCACAAACGAAGTTGTGGAATTCCACCAATTGAGAAAGCCCACATTTCAGGAGTAATATTCCCTATCCAGAAAATTTCGCTTGAATTAACCGTTTCTTTTTCTCTGGTTTTCTCACTCTGATTCTTTTTGCTTTTAGATTTATCAAAATATATCCTTTTTCGGACTGAATCATAATAGAAATCACGGATTTCGTAAGTATTATATTTATAATTAGAATTGATAATCCAATCATGAAGCTCTTTTGAATGAGAAAAAGAAAGAGTATGGTATTTGGACAATTTTTTTCCAATATCAGCAATTTTTTTTGTTTGGTTTGGGGAAAAAATAAAGGGGATATGGGGAAAATCTTTTTTTAGGAAAATTCCATACTGCTTTCGGTATCCAGGAGTCCATAAAATGCCATATATATAGTAAAAAAGGTCCTCTTCATCTAAAGCGAAACGATTTTTCCAATCATCCAAAAAATCGCAGTTAAAATTGTATTCATCAGCAATCAATGGGTATTCCCAATCATTTTTTCGCTTGAGTTTACTATTAATTTTTAAGGGAAAAAGATAATCACCAATTCCAGAACCTCCTTCAATAAAATGGGATTCTGCGATAGAATTTGTTATAAAAACGCTATTTTCTCCTGATGCTTTTCGTGAAACGCGAGATACACCTATAGCCAGATTATTTTGATGCGGAAGCAAGAATTGCATTAAACTATAACTGCTGGATCCTTTAGTAATCATATGTTCATCATACGAGACCCACCATTTATCAAACCCACGCCATTTCCATTGAATAATATGATCTAAGGCTTTTTTCGCGGAACCTTTCAATCCGTATTCTATTTTCCAGTCTCTGGCATCGTGGTAAGAAACCCCTTGATGTTTGACCCAGTTTTGATTCTTTTTATCTTTGAATTCTAATTTAGAATAGGTCCCATCATAGAAATTATTAATTATCTCCTTTAAGCGCGAGATATCTGGGTGTGTTATAAGACTATCATGCAAACTTTGAACGCCTATAATATTTTTTTTAAAAATACTGGGCATGTAGGGAAATTCATTATATTTGCTCTCAAGTTCAATTTCTTTCGGAGATATTGGAATAAATTCGTGATCTAAACGCTCGGGGACGCTTTCAAACGGAATTTCCTTAAAATTTTGGGAAATAAATTTAAATTTTTTTGCTTTTGAGCCGAAACATTCACTATAGAAGATTTTACAGCCTTTTTCAATAGTATTAGGTGTCATTTCATTTTTAAGTTTTAAGGCAAAAAAAAGACATATTCCAGTTTGTATATCAAAGACATTTTCATCGGTGATATTTGACCGTTTTTTTTTTGGATCACCATGGAGATTTATGATCCATATTTCATCGAATGCATTTTTCAAAGAAGCGCGCATTCCACGAAAAATATCTCCATTTAAAAAATAATCATTTACAACATAAGCAAGGATTCCAGGGTTATTTTGGTCCGCAAGTTTCCACTGAGCCATTCGAATGAATTTAACGTAATCATCCTGAATTCCCTTAAGCCCCAGTATCTTTTTTTTGCCATCCCGATTAAGTTCCTTTTTGTAATCGTGGATTAAATCCTGGATCCATGGCGATTTTACTTGACTACTAACAGCATAGGGAGGATTTCCGAAAATAATCAACTTATTGCGTGAATTTATAGGTAAATTTGATAACAAACTATCTTCATTTTTGTGTTCTTTGATAGAACTTTCGCAGTATAGATTGTGAACTATTTTTTTTGAAGATTTAGGATGGATTAGGGGGTTAATTTTTTTTTCCCATATCTCTTTGGCTGAACTATAAATTCTTGGATTGAGTTCAAAAGTATGAAGCCTTTTCAACAAAGTATTTGATAACCATAAATTAAATTCTTCAGACGTAGTTTTTTTTTTTACATAATCAACCAAATTAAGGGGAAAAATCATAAGTCCAGCTGCTGGTTCGATGAATTCTAAATCATCTCCAATCAATCCTTTAGAATTCTTGAATTTATTTAGTAGAAAAAAATCAATTCCCCTTAGAATACAATTTACTAATTCTATGGGCGTAAAATATGCCACAGATCCAGAATAATTGCGGGATAATGATGATGTTGAGGGAAATTTATTTAATTTTTGATTCTTATTATTCTCCACTGTTTCTATTTCTCGATGAATTCTTTAAAATCTTTTTGAATTCTTTAAAAATCTTTTTGAATTAACTAACTTTAAATTATTTATACTATCTTATCATCTAATCAATTAGAGAAAACAGAACAAAAATCTAAAATAGAGAGGGAGAATAATTTGGTCGCTAGAGCACGAAACTCAAAAAATGTATTAAAAATATGCATTCTAGGTGAAGGAGGAGTCGGAAAGACAACTCTGACTAAGAGGATTATCACAGGCACCTTCGACTCTAAAACCAAGATGACGATCGGAGTAGACTTCCACCTTTTAAAGACATCTATTTTCGATCCATTAGCTAGCGAATATTCTGATGCACTACAGATTCCGATTCAAGCTCAAATCTGGGATTTTGCAGGGGAAGAACGCTTCCGTTTCATGTTGCCACGCTACTGCAAAGGGGCGGTTGGTGGGCTCATTTTATACGATATTACTCGCTATTCAACTACAAATTATATTGACGAATGGTTTTCAATTTGGAAGGATAATGCGCCTAAAAATTCACCATTATTGTTGGTTGCAACGAAATCTGATTTAATATCCAAAGATCGTGAAGAGGATGCAATGGGATCAATAATTGAACTTGCAGAAAGGTTAGATATTCCGAATTTTTACATAATTAGTTCTTTAAATGGAAAGAATATTCACGTTTTAACAAATGATTTACTTATTTCGGCTTATAAATTTAATAACAGTTATTTAAAAGAACAAGGATTTTAAAAAAAGTATAAATTCAAATTAAAAAAAAATTTTTTATAAATACCTTATTTTAATTTAAAACCGCATGTAACACAGAAATCACCATTAGCAATATTGAAATTATTGCATTTTGGACATTTTATCCCATTAACGGAATTTTGATTATTAAATTGACCGCTTTTTTGACTTAAATTAGCGATAATTTGGTTATTTTTCTCCATTACATATGTAGAGCCACAATGAATGCAAAAGTTATTTCCTTGTGTAATCAGGGCATTGCAGTTTGGGCATCTTATTTCTTTTACGTACCTTTGATTTCTATATGAGGGTTTTTTATTATTAAGATTTGCAATCGTATTTGAAAGTTTCTTTGTTACATAACTATAAGAGATAATGGCAGCAGGAATTAAGTAAATGAAAGACCCTAGAATTACCATAAATATACTCGGTTTTTTATGGTGATGATTAATTGCAAAATATGTGTTTAAATAAAACAAAAACCAACCAAATGTTGGAAGAATTATTCCAATAAACACTGAGAGTCCTATAGCAACTTCTAGTAAAATATCTTTAAATAAAAAATAGTAGATTGGTGCAATTATAATTCCATTTAAATAAAAAATTAATAGTGTATTTAGTTTACTTTTATCTTTCATAATGTATCTTAGATTTTGAAATTAATAAATATGCATTCTTAATATAAAAATTATATAGATCTTAAACAGAATGTTAAACTAATTACTTGAAATTTTTCAATACAAGTGAAAATTTATGGCGACAATCGATGAAAATTATTTAATTGAGCAATTTACACTGAGTGATAAGGATTTTGAAACACTCGCAGATTTGATTTCAAATGCTTTATTACACGACGAAGCAGCAGAAAAGGACGGAGGAACAATTCTCTTTGATACTGAAACATTTAAGAGGATGTTCGGGTCCCCTTTTATGCCTAAAGACTTATTTGTTCGGACAATATACAAACCAACTAATACAGTTGTGGGATTTATTGGATGTATTCCCAGACCCGTAAAAATTGGAGATAAAATATATAAATTCGTTGTTCCTTCATTTGCAGCTGTTCATTGGGAACATCAAAGAAAAGGGCTTTCTATAAAAATGGGTCTTGAATTACGCAGATTTCTTGTTGAAAAAGGTTATGAAGCGGGATTTGCGTTATTCGAACCAGAACAGAAAGGAAAGGATTTAGGTCATTCTGTGATTCGACATTCTGATGATATTTACCCGATGCAACGTATTATGACTATTCGCAAATTTTTAATACGAGTTTTTGATGCGAAAACAATTTGATCCGTGTTTCTTTCTCCTCGACTGATTGCTTGAAAGAAAACACTTTTTGCATCATAATAACTGAGTTTTTCACTGAGGGTGTTTGTTTGAATTTTTTGTTCCAACTTCTCCTTCAAATATTTATATGCTAAGGTATAGAAGGCATCTTTCGGTTCAAATGATGTTCCGATTGTGAGAATTCGACGATAGTCACATTTTACCCCAACAGTATCACTTGAACGGAAATATGTCACCTTACCAACTTTAATTGAATGCTCTTTGCAAATATTCTTGACTTCAATCATTATTCTTATCGATTGTGCTACAATCATTGTTTCTTCATTTAAATGTGTACTGTGAAATTGATGAATCTGTAAAATTTGAAGGTTTTGATGTTTATAACAATGAATCGCTTCTTGATAATCTTTTTGACCCTCGTGGGCAAGTCCTAAATTATTCCATGCCTCCACGAAATTCCAGTCGATTTCCAATGCTTATTTTTCTTTGTGATTATTTCAATGAAAAAAAGACTAACAAGAATAATGATGGACATCTTCTCTCTCGTTTTCTCAAATCTAGTAAAGTCAGGAGAGATAAATTTTTATTTGCATTTGACAAATTATATGACTGAGGTTGGAAAATGAAATTTTTAAAATCTGTTTCAACACTACTAACATTATTTGGATCAAAACTGATTGATACTGGAATTGATACTGGAATTAATTTTTTAAAATGGCGTTTTACTCACTGGATTATCCATTTTAAAATTGATCGTTATCTGGCTCAAAATGATATCTCTAAAAATCCTGATTTGGCGGAATATATCGAAAATTTTTTTCTCAAAAGAGCTCCCGATAAAGTATTCAAAATAAAATCTTATAAAAAACGAAATTGGATTTATAAAAATCATATTGTTGAATATTTTGATGATAAGATAATACGAGATATAAGTGGTATGTTAAAACCCATTGCTTACAAAAAAACTGCATGGATTAATGCAATGGAAGAATTTAAGGAGTATTTAGATATTGAACCCCATAAAAAAGATTGGAAGAAATTTATTGACACGATTTGCTTAATTGTTGAAGAATCATTTTTTGTATCCCAAAATACAAATAATCAACAGATTCTCAATTTTCTTCAACAAAAAAATATTTTGGATCATTTAAATCAAATTAAAACTCAAAATGAAACTCTAATACTAAGTAGAAAAGATTCTGCGTCGTTGATAGAGAAATTAGAAAAGGAAACCAAAAATAAAATTGAAAATTTAATTGATAAAATCGAAGAAATAAATATAGTAAATCCTCAAGATTTACAAGATTTATTGGAAGAAGTCAATAAAAAACTTGATGAAGTAATTAATTCAAATGCATCCCAAAATCAGCATTACATCATTTTATATAATTCAATTTTTGGAATTAAACAATTCTTAATGAAAATCTCAAAGGATATCCAAATCATCAAATCTCATATTGAAAAAGACCCAAAATGTAAAATAAATGAATTATATAAATTTCAAACCTTATATGAATTTCAAGATATTGTAGAAGAACACTTCCAGAAAATTGAAGAAAAATTGGATCCGACGTATATTCTCAACCAATTTCAGAATTTAAATAATGAAATTCATAGCATATCAGGTAAAACGGTTGTATTCACAAAAATTTTTTTATATAAATTGGACAAAATCGTATTTAAACAAGATTTAATGCTAAAAATAACCCAACAAATTAATGAAAGAACTCAAAACATTGAGAAGAAGGTGGAAGAATTTGGAAAAATCAGCGATTTTTTCAACCAATTAAGTCCCTTGAAAGAGGTAAAAAATAGAATTGAAATAAAAACTCTACCGGAGGAACTTCAATACCAAGATTTTTCTCAAGAATTTTTTTTAGTTGATTCTTCTAAAAAATTTTATGAATTGATAAAAGATCCGAAATGCTTTTTGGAACATCCTTATAAAGAATGGATTAATAAAAAGAAAAATTTATTTTTCTTCGGAAATGAAAAAGATTCTCATAGAAAGGTAAATAATTTATTAGAATTAACGACTTCCCACAAGATAGTACTACTTCATGGAGTTCTCAATGTAGGAAAAAGTACTTTTTTATTATATTTCATAGATGAATGTTTAAAAAATAAGAACTTTGACTTAATTATTTTTATTCATCCCTTAAATCCATACGAAGATTTTTTTGGCATTTTAGAACAGATTGATAAAATTATAAAAGAGCAGTACGAAATCATTGATTCTAATAGAATTTTGTTAGTATTAGATGGTCTGAAACGAGAAGAAAGTGAAAAAAACTTTGTAAAAAAATGTTTAGTTCTTTTTAAAGGAGTTATCAATTGTGGATTTAAATTGATTACTACCCTAGAAACTAGTCAATTGGGGTTTTTAAAAAAGCTACAAGATTATCTAAATAATCATGAAATTATTGAATGGAAAAAATTGGGTGATTCCAATATTAAAGAAGAGCTTATAAAACCTAATGATGATCCCAAATATATAGAAACTATAGTTAAAAATTATCTAAATTTCAATCACTATAAGAAAAATATTGTTAATGATAATCAATTTAAAGAATGCATTAATTTTTT
>JAUWOE010000091.1 GCA_030612265.1 Promethearchaeum sp. | reverse complement strand
TTTGTGTTGTAATCAATAGAGTAACGTGGATCGGAAAGAATTAATCTGATTTAACTACAATTTATGTCGAAAATTTGGGAAGAATCTTAAAGCATGCGGATTTTTGTCGCGAATTTAATAGAAATGGAATTGTGTTCGGAAATCTTGTAAATCTTCAAGAACTCGATTTAAGTGATAATCCATTAGTAAGTTTATCCAATATTTCTTTGGAAGTATTAAGAATTGCACACATCCCAACCGATGATTTATTACCCAAAGGTCAATCATTGTTCTTATCCCAAAATTATGGTGAACTTTTTCAATATTACCAAAAATCTCCAATCACTCTTGCACAGCAATATATTTCCGACCCAAAATCTTTAACATACGATGAAAAAGAAAGATTATCCAACGAAGCGGGGCATTTAGAAAAAAAAATACTTGAAATAAAACTGCATCCAGATGATCAGATTCTAAATCAGATTACAGAACGCTTGGCTTTAACTGTAGAATTATCCAACGGATTTAAATTTTATTTATGAATTTCTGCTTTTATATATTGAATCTGGTTATCCTTAATCTTCAAATAAATCTCGTCTTAAATCTAATGGCCGAGTCTTTAAAGGGCATGTACCTTCATTACAGCATACAGGAATGTAACTCCAAACACGAAATTCATTGAATGGAACTAATGTATATTGCAAAGATTGTGTTAAAAAGCAATGTTTTGCAAGTTCACGAATAGGTCCATCACACAACATCTCCTTGTGCTGTTTTTTTTGCGTAAAAATGCATAATCCTTCACTGGGTCGAAATCCAAATAAAAATTGTTTATGAGGAACTACAAGAGATTCTTTATCGCTACTGATGACTTTTCTTTCATATAAAATATCAATATGACCTGCAGCAAAACTAAATTTAATTGCTTTGTACATATCGTGTTTTTGGTCTTCTGGGGTTAAAGGTAGGACTTCTAAGAAATCTTGCTTTACAGAATCATCTATTAAATCCTCTAGATATTGAGGTATTTGATTATTACCTCCGAATGAATCTGATTCGCCAAAATTTGTTTCCAAACCCAATGCCACCAACTCAAATATTATTCCTTAATTTCTTAACCTTAAATCTATTTTTCGAGTGAAACTATTTAAATTTATTTCTATTTATTTCAATTTTCGACAAAAATATAGAGAAAATCCGATGTTTTATTTATTTCTGATATATTTTATAACCTTTTTCAAGTTTATTTTTGAAGGAAATAATATGATTTTAACTATTGCTTCAGTTGAAAATTTTTCTTATTTATATTAATAGAGCAATATCAGTTTAAAAACTCATATTTTACCAAAATTTCTAAAATAATTATAATTAATATGAAACTGAAATTACATCAAATCTGTTGTTAAGAAATTTATAATATTTTATATAAAATAGAAATTAATAATACTTATTTTCTAATTAGTATTATTTTATATTAAAAAGGTATTTGATATGCATATCGGAACAGGATTACTAGATTTATCCATTTTGATCCCACTATGGATTATTGTTTTGTTGTATGGTACAATTTCATTAATAAAATTGAAAAAAACTGTAAAAAATGAACAAATCGCGATAATAAGTGTGATAACAGCTATGGTTTTTACCTTGCAAATGTTAAATTTTCCAATTCTTGCTGGAACAAGCGGACATCTGCTGGGATTTCTATTAATGGCAATATTTTTCTCACCATCAACTGCTTTTATAATGATTTCAGTGATTTTACTAATACAAGCATTAATGTTTGGAGATGGAGGGTTGTTAGCACTCGGTGCAAACATTTTTAATATGGGAATTGCAACTTTGCCCGGTTATTTCACTTATTGGATAATTAGAGAAAAAACAGCCAAATCAAAGTCAGATAATCAAGATATAGAAAAATCAAATGAGACAAAATGGCTTTTAATCAGTGTTTTTGTAGGAGCCTACGTTTCAATTATTACTGCATCTCTATGTTGTGGAATTGAAATAGGTATCTCTGATAATTTTGATTATGGAATAAGATTAACAATTCCCGCGATGCTTGGCTATCATGCTTTGATCGGAATAGGTGAGGGTTTGATTACAATGGTTATTGTTGGCTTTTTTGCAAAATATGCTCCGGAATACATTCCACCCAAAGGAAAATTACCAATATGGAGTTGAAGATTTAAAATGAAGAGAGAAAATAAAGTTGTACTATTTACATTTATATTTACTTTGATTCTATTAGCAGCTTTTTTATGGATGCCTATGATTGCAGGACCAGATGGGCTTGAACAAGTTCAATCTGATATAACTGGAGATGATGAATATGAACCTGAATCGGATTTTTCATATAATGGAGCATTATTCCCTGATTATGGATTTTTAAACACAGAAAATACATACATACACTCTTGGCTCATTGGGCTTATTGGATCAATTATAACGTTTGGTTTAATTTTTGGATTACTAAAACTCACATTAATAAAACGAAATTCTAAAGAAGAAAACACTCAAGCAGTTATTGAAGGATAAATTTATGAGTTTTTTGGTTCGTGTTAATGATAATTTCCAAAATTATTTGAATACAGAATATGAATCTACTCAAAAAACCCGTCTTTTTTATGTTTTTCCAATTATTAAATTAATTTCAACCTTATGGATGATTATTGTTGTAAATTATGCAATGATTGTAGAAGAGGGATATGTAGGGCATATTATTTTGATAATTATTTTACTCCTTTCTGCTGCTCTATTGAAGATAAATATGAAGCATTTTTTCAAGTTTTTAATAGTGATCGGAATTATTTTTCCATTAATTGTTGCGTTTCCTCTGCTTTTTACTAAAGAAGGTTTAACTTTATGGTCTTTTAACATATTTTCTATCAAAATAACAGTTACTCAACTGGGATTTAATATAACAAGAAACTTTTTATTTAGAATGTTGGCAAATTCAACAATTACAGCGTTCTTTATTTTTTCTACACCTTTTACCCATATCATCCATATTTTTCATCAATTAAGGTTTCCCTCTGTATTAATCACAATAATTACTTTGACATATCGATATTTTTTCTTATTTTTTGAAAATCTTATTAAAATTCTTCGCGCAGATGATTGCCGGAGATTTGAAAAATATAAGTTTAAAAAAAGATTTACGCATCTTGGAACTATATTTTCAATGCTTTTACTTAGATCATTTAGCCACGGTACAAAAATTCATCAAGCTATGTTAGCACGCAGTTATAACGGTGATCTCCTTGATACCAATTACAAACCTAAATTACTGAATACAATATTTTACTTGCTATGCATGATTCTACTAAATACGTTAATTTGGATATTTTTTGTGTGAAATATAATGACAGATGATGAACTTCAAATAAATGTTAAAGATTTGCATTTCTCATTTTTCCCCCATCAAGAAATTTTAAAGGCTATTAATTTAGAAGTGAAAAAAGGGGAATCTATAGTAATATTAGGCGAAAATGGCTCAGGAAAATCAACATTTTTTCTTAATTTACTTAATTTATTACCAAATTTTTCTGGTGAAATTCAAATTAATGGGAAAGAAGTAAATAGAAAAAATGAGAGAGAAATTCGAAAAAAAATCGGCATAATGTTTCAAAACCCAAATGATCAACTTTTTTTACCCACCGTGCAACAGGAACTCGAATTTGGCCCCTCCAATTTGGGAATTAATGGAAATGAATTAAAATCAAGAATTACCCAAGTTATAGATACATTAAAAATACAAAATCAAATTGATAAGAAAACATTTCATTTATCATACGGAGAAAAGAAAAAAATAGCATTTGCATCAATATTTGCAATGGATCCAGAGATATATTTGCTGGATGAGCCATATGCTAATCTGGATCCTCAAACAAAAAAAGAATTTTCTGAAATTTTAATAAGTTTACATCAAAATAATAAGACTATACTTATAATAAGCCATGATCTTAATAATATCCCTAAGTTTATTAAAAGGGCAGTTGTAATACATCAAGGGGAGATCTTATTTGATGGCTTAATCAATAATTTATATAATAAGATGGAAATTCTACAGAAAGCAAATTTAGATCTTCCAATTTTATCTATGTTATATCTTAAATTAATGGATGATTTTCATCTTGAAAAAATTTTGAATTTTCCAAGAGATGTTGATGATTTCCTTGAATTATTTAATAAAAATGGTATAAAAAATCAGGAATAATCTTATATTTTTTGTCTTTTATCTTTTTCTTCTAAACCTTCTACTAATTTTGTATATTTTCCCATTAAGGAATCATATGCATCTTGTAATTCGTTAATATGATCAATTAAGAATCCAACAAGTTTTTGAGTATCATATTCGGAGATGATATTTGTGCTAGAGTCTTCCCAAGCAACGTCCACATCTCGAATTGTCAAATTCTTATCTATGTATAGCGTGGTTATAATGTCTGATCCCTTTTTATCATAATTTTCATCCGAATTACCCGTATATTTATGAATTGAGAAATAAACGAAAGGATACCGTTTTTGATTTTCCGCAAAATTAACTGGAAATTTAATCGAATGATTTTTTTTACAAATGCGGCAATAATAATATTTCTTAACAAGCTCACTCATTTTTTTCATTCTTATAATTACTTTCCATTTTTATTCTTATATTTATTTTATCATATTCATTTTGAAATTTAAAAAATGTATTTAGAATGTAAAGGCATATTTAATTTATAATGCGGGGAAAATTGTTACGAAAGATTGTATCTGAAATTATTATTAAAAGAGATAAAATGTTTGCGGAAAGAAGTCTACCTCAAAAGGAACAAATATTAACACCTAATGTGAACCAAACTTTTGACACAAATGGTAAGATTTCCCATATTTTTGGAGAAATGACTTTGAATGAAAAAATTGATTTAATTTCAGGAGAAAATGAATTTGGTATTTCAGCAAACCCACGATTAGGATTACAAGGATTATGGAGTTCTGATGCAACTGCAGGAGTTCATAATCATGGCCGGTGCACCGCATTTTCATCACCAATTGCCATGGCGGCTAGTTGGAATCGTGAAATAATGCAAAAAGTTGGAGAAACTATAGGAAAAGAGTGTCGTGCAAAAGGAGTTTCTATTCTTTTAGCACCTGGTATTAATATTTACAGAGTTCCTACAAATGGAAGAAATTTCGAATATTTTGGAGAGGACCCGTTCTTAGCAAGTGAATTAGTGGTCCCCTATATTCAAGGAGTTCAAGACCAAGGAGTTATAACAACAGTAAAACATTTCGTATGCAACAATTCTGATTATAATAGACATCGCAGTAATTCGATTGTAGATGAAAGAACTTTACATGAAATATATTTTCCAGCATTCAAAGCAGCAGTTCAAAGAGGAGGTTCAAAAGGGGTTATGTGTGCATACAACCTTTTGAACGGAGTCCATTGTAGCGAAAACAAATATCTTTTAACAGATATATTGCGAAAAAAATGGGGATTTACTGGTTTTATAATTTCAGATTGGAATTCATTATATAGCACTGAAGGACCTTTAATGGCTGGGTTGGATTTAGAAATGCCTAAAACAAAATATTACTCTCATAAGAAAATAGAAAATTTACTTGAACAAGGCAAAATTTCACTAGGAATGATTAATGAACGGGTAGTTAACTTATTAAGAACATTTATTAAATCAGAGTTATACGGCAAACCCGTTAGTGGTAAAAATTTAGAATATGGAAGAAAACATGATATTATCGCGAAAGAAGCAGCTCAAGAATGCCCCGTTTTACTTAAAAACGATAATGCAATTTTACCCCTTGATTTAAATAAAAAGCAAAAAATTGTAATTCTGGGAAAAAATACAGATCCAACTCCTACAGGCGGAGGTGGGTCTAGTTCTGTTATTACGTATGGAACTCAAAGCATCAAGGAATCGATAAAGGCAATAATTGGAAATATGACCGAGTTAATTCACCTCCCACTTAAAAAAAATAAAATAAATCGATCTGATGCAGAAGTAATTCAATCTGCAGATTTTATTATTTTAGGCGTAGGATTATCAAAATTGGATGACGGCGAATTCTGGGATAGAAAATGGAAAATGCCATATAAACAAACTCTATTAATTCAAAAGGTTGCTAAATTAAACCCTTCAACTATAGTTGTGTTTAATGCTGGAGGCGGAATTAAAACAGAATCATGGATTCATAAGGTTCCAGCAGTCCTACATAGTTTTTATTTAGGCCAAAATGCTGGGGATGTTATTGCGGATATCCTTTTTGGTAAAATAAATCCTTCTGGAAAATTGCCCTTTACAATGGCTAAAAATTGGAACGATGTCGCGAGTGTTAAAAATTATGTAAAATATCACTCAAAAGTAACATTAAAACTCATGTTTCCTGGAACAAGACCAAGACATCGTTGGAAATCTTTCCCAATTAAATATGAAGAGGGGATAATGATAGGGTATAGGCATTTTGATTCAAATAAAATAGAACCGCAATTTCCTTTTGGATTTGGGTTGTCATATACATCATTTAAATACAGCAATTTGAGAATTAGTTCTAATGAATTAAGAAAGGATGAATCCTTAGATGTTTTAGTAGATATTATTAATTCTGGAAAGCGAGAAGGGAAGGAAGTTGTTCAACTATATATAAAAGATCTTGAATGTTCTCTAATTCGCCCTGAAAAGGAATTGAAAGGATTTGAGAAAATTTCTCTAAAACCAAATGAAACTAAAACAGTTCAATTCTCAATAAATTCTTCTCAATTGGCATTTTATGATGAAGAAATTCATGACTGGAAGGTAGAACAAGGTGATTTTGAAGTATTAATTGGGAAATCTTCAAGGGATATTGCATTAAAAACGAGATTTAACTATGTTTCTGAGTAAAGAAACATAGAGTTTTTTAATTTTAAAATCAGTATAACTTATGGTTGAAAATCAGATAAAAACCCAAACAACACAAAATCGATGGTTAGTGGTTTTAGCGGCTGTTGTTCTTGAGTTAGCTTTGGGCGCGATATATGCATGGTCGACTTTTGCCAGCTATTTAAAAACCGAAGAGGGATGGACTAGCACCCAAACCCAATGGGTGTTTTCAGCAGGGACATTAGCGCTAGCAATTACGGTGATTTTTGCAGGGAAACTTAATGAGAGCTTCGGACCACAAAAATTAATAATTCTTAGTGCCGTAATCACAGGAGGCGGATATATTCTGGGAGGAATTTTACCTTTAAATCCAATATGGACCACAATAACTGTGGGATTAATTGGCGGAGGAGGTATTGGTATTGCTTATGCACTACCGATAAGTGTATGTTCCAAATGGTTTCCCGATAAAAAAGGTTTGGTTGTAGGTCTTGGAATGGCGGGTTTTGGAAGCGGTTCATTGATCTGGCAATATTTATTGAAAGGTGTATTATATGATGCTATTGGAATCTCGTTGACTTTTGTTATCTATGGGTTTTGCTTTATTGTAATGATTATGTTCTCCTATTTCTTTTTGTATAATCCTCCCATGGGATACACTGTAGAGGGTTATGATCCGATTATGAAGAATAATGCGGATAAAACCAAAGAGGAAGTAAATTTCACAAGGAAAGAAATTTTAAAAATGCCCCAATTCTATTTTCTGTTTTATACTCTTATGGTAGGATCAGGTGCAGGTTTAATGGTTATTGGAATCGCTAAAATCTGGCCTCAACAAGTTCTATCCGATTTAGGTTATCTAAACGCTGCAGAGATTGCTACATTTTCAGCAGCAGTTATCTATCCTCTTTTTAATGGTTTGGGCCGAATTATTTGGGGCTGGTTATCAGATAAAATTGGTTGGAAAAAATCGATTATTATCATGGATACCGTGCAAGCAATTACTATTTTCTTAATTGTGCTTTTAGTTCAAACACCAGCTACCCTATTTATTGGCATGGCAATTATTGCTTTTAATTATGGTGCTAATTTCACAGTATTTCCAATGGCAACCGCAGGAGTTTTTGGACAAAAATATCTTTCCTCAAATTATGGATGGGTGTTTTTTTCATTTGGTATTGGTGCTTTGATCGGACCTTCCTTAGGAGGGTATTTTAATGACACCGGAAACCAACTTACTGCATTTATTATTTCGGGGGTTAGTTTAGTAATTGGTGTTGTATTTACTTTCCTGATTAAACAACCAAAAAAATCGACTTCAAACTAGGTTGGTTCCGTTTAGTATGATATATTATTCGGGATTTTCCCCAAAACAGTTGATTCCAAACAATATCCTCTTTCCAAATGCAGTTCCATTCTGGTTAAAGCATAATTCAGAAGACTCTAAAAACGTAATCGTCATTTGTGTTCATGGACATGGTGCAACTACTTATGAATCACTTCCAATTGCTAAAGAAATTTTTAAAATAGGAATAGATGTTGTTGGAATGATTTTACCCGCTCATGGAATAAAGGATATAAAACAAGCCCAAAAAGCAATGGGAAAGGTAAAAATGCATGATTGGCTAAATGCGATTAGAACTGAAATTAAAAAAGCTCATGAATTTTATGATCATGTTTTTATATACGGACAATCCATGGGTGGAGCTATTGGTTTGGTTATGGCTGCTGAAAACCAGGTAGAAGCGTGTGCAGTCACATCACCGGCTATAAAACTACCAAAAATGGCAGGAATTATTACATTTCTTCTTGGTTGGTTAAATATAAATGTATCTGTAGATTTAGAAAATGAGGAAATATTCAATGAAGTTTATGCTTTCAGAAATATGAAAGACACCAAGCAATTAGTAAAATTAGCGAAAATTACAAGGAAAATCCTTTTTAAAATTAGATGTCCAACACTGGTCTGCCATTCTCATAATGATCAACTAATTGATCCTTCTGTCCCAATATTAATTCAAAAAAGGGTAAAAGGACCTGTTAAAATCAACTGGTACGATAAATCAGGCCATTGCATGCCTTTAGATGTTCAAGGAAAGCAAATTGGGTCGGATATCGCTGATTTTTTTAAGAAACAAACCGAGTGAATATAAGTTTGAAAAAAAAAAAAAAAATCAAGAATTTCTTCCTATTCATTCATTACTTCTCAAATTTGAAGGATAGCTTCACTTTGGCCCGATAAAGGGCGATTTTGTTATTGTCAATTTTAACATCTAAAGTTAATACTTCAGCAATGCGGATGTCTCGAAGATTTACAGCAGCTTTGAGAACGACATTATTTACTGCATCTTCCCAGCTTTTTTCCGATGTTCCAACTAATTCTATAATTTTATATACCGATTCTGCCATTTTTTTCACCTAAGAATTGTAAATTTAAAAAAATTATAAATGAAACAATCATAACTTAAGCGGAACGATCATTTATATGTTTTCAAATTTCAAATTTCAATTTTATAAAAATAACTTAAGTGGAACGATGAATTATTTTTACTAAATTTTCAGAAGATGAATAAAATCAATGAAATCTTTAAATAAATTAAAATTGGAATATGAGCACGATAAGAAAAAAATCAAGCAAATCGATAATAAACTCCATGCTTTGGAAAAAAGGAAACGAACAGAAAGTAAATACGGCCATAAAGACACTGGAGATTTAGAACGGGATATTCGACGTTTACATAACGAAAAAAAAAATCTTTTAAAACGTGAACAAAAAGTTATGAAGAAAATGAAAAAAATTGGGAAAATAGATAATTCCTAAACTCTATTTTTTGAATTTTGAGCAGTTATCGCAACTTTTTATTTCAGCAAACTCTTTAAAACGATGAAATCTTCTTCTTTTTCCTTTACCACGGTGTTTTATCAATTTTCCAAATAAAAGTACAACAATATATAAAAACACAAAGAAAATCAAAATAGTTATTGCAATTTGATACTCAAATGTCCAATTTGGTTTGATATTACTCACAAATTGATAAATCCAATAAACTGTTCCCGCAATTAGTGTTGCACCAAGAAGTCTAAAAAATAACAAGTGCCTTGCAAATTTCTTTCCTACTTCTTTCCTAATTGTAATAAATGTAGCCAGACACGGGATGTATAATAGTGTTATTAGCGTGAAGGTTATCATCTGGATTGTACTTAAATATTCAACCATAGTTATGCCTGCAGGTAAAGATTTAACAAATTGCTCTAATAATACTAAATTTAATTCCTTACGAAGAACACCATATATTAAAAAAACACCAATACTCCTGGGTAATCCAAGAAAATGTTCAATAACAGGAGAAAGTAAAAAATTGACCCATTCAAGAAGGTTGAATTCAACAAATATCTCCATCAATATTCCGAAAATAATTATCAAAGGAAGTGCAAGGTAAACAAATTCTTTACTCCTATGCCAAGTTTGCTTTAAAATTACTTTAAAATTAGGAACCCTAAAATCATGTAATTCAATAATTAATTCAGATTCATCTACATCGCTAAATATTGTCAAAATCTTACCAATCGCAATTATTATAGAAAGAAGTATTAAGTAGAGAACCAACGTTACCCAAGGTCCGCGCCATTTGAAGACTAATCCCATGACAATAGTAGTAATAGCTGAACATGGAATCATACTACTTATAATTATAGATTTTTTTCTTTGCTTCTCAGTTTCCATGATTGCACAAGCAGATACCGCTGGAACAGTGCACCCAAACCCCAAAAGAATTGGTATTATGGTTTTACCGTGAACTCCAATACGATGCATAAATCTATCCATTAAATAAGCTGCTCTAGGCAAATAACCGATATCTTGTAAAATTTCAATAAAAAAGTAGAACGGTATTACAAATGGTAATACTCCCCCGACTCCTGCAAATAATCCCCCCAAAAATCCATTCCATACCAATTTGTAAATCCAATTTTCTTCTCCTCCTAAAATTTGCTCTGCACCAGGAGTTAAATTCGAAAATAAACCATCCATTAAATCTGAAATCATATCTCCAAATTTAAAGATCAAATAATAAGTTCCCAATAAAACAACTGCCAATATTAAATAACCAAATATGGAATGAACAGTGATGTGATCAAAGAAATTGCGAACTTTAAAAGTACGAGAAGTTTCCTTAATTATAATAGATTCTTCGTAGATATGATTAGCAATATTATAAATTTCAGAATTGAGTATTGTTGATATTGTTTCTCCATGAAAATCTTCAAGATTTTTCCGTTTTTCTTCAACAATATACAAGAAATGATCAAGTTGATTTTCTTTTGATTCTATCAAATGCTTCTTTATGTGTTCATCGTCTTCTAAAATTTTAAAAGATGTGAATTGCAATGGATATCTATCTTCTTGCAGAAATTCATTAGATGTTATTTCTGAACTTAATCTTTGAATTTCATATTCGATTTCTTTCCCAAAAATTATTGGTTTTGAATTATTAATTTCACCGCCTTCTTCTATCTCAATAATTTTTTCTAATAATTCATGAACTCCACGATTATGAACTGCTACAACCTTTTGAGTCTTGATCCCAAGCAATTCTTCAATTTTATCATCATCAATATCAAATCCGCGCTGAAGAAGCACATCATATTGATTCAGTGCAAGGATCATAGGTCTATTTAGCATTTGTAATTGGATCGTAAAAAATAAATTCCTCTCTAGCTGATTAACATCAATCACATTAATAATATAATCCGGTTTTTCTTCAACAATGTATTCTCGGCTAATTATTTCTTCAATTGAATAAGTAGATAGGGAATAAATACCTGGAAGATCAACTATTTTAAAAATATAATTTTTAAATTTACATTTGCCCTCTGCTTTTTTTACAGTTTTTCCGGGCCAATTTCCAACAACTTGGCTCATTCCTGTAAGTTGATTAAATATTACGGATTTACCAACATTAGGATTTCCTGCTAAAGCAATATGTATAACTTTATCTTTAGATCGAGATTCACTCATGTAAAAACACCTCGTTTAAAATTGGCATGTGTTCAAAAGCAATTTTACTAATGTAAATTATTGTTTACAAAGATTTTCATAGCTAACCCATATCCAATTGCTAATCTTGTTCCTCGCACAATAATTTGAATAGGCCCTCTAAATGGAGCTTGACTTATAACCTTGATTTGAGTTCCAGGCGTAATTCCCATACCCGATAAACGCTGAGTAGCTTTAAATCCCGCTCTAATATGAACAACACTGACAATTGCATTGAACGGAATGTTTATTAGTGGAATCTCCGAAAATTTCTCAAGATTTTTTTTGCTTTGAACCAAAATAAAAACACCAGTTGTTAGACGTGTCTAAAATAATGTCTATTATAATTAATATTTCAAAGGTTAAAAAATGTTGCTTTTAATTTAATTAAGTAAAATGCCCCTTAGTCATTAATTTTTTAATCAGATCTTAAAGATCGAGAGTCTTTTATGAATAATTATTCATAAATAGTTTTACTGAAATTTTTGAGAATTTTTGGATTTTTTAAAAAACCATATTAAATATATCATATACTCAAAAATCCCCAAGATAATTCCAATTGAGCAAATTGTATATACAGTCGGTGAACTTAGGATACCATAGAATGGATTTCCATTTAGAAACGGCCACCAAAAATTTATTTCCGGGTATATAAAAGCATCTAAAAATAAATGGAAATAACACATAAGAACTGCCCAGAAAATTTTACTTTTTAGGGTAGTTTTCTGTTCCCATTTAAAAAATATATTAATTTTATTCCAAAAATTCTGAGTAAAATGAACAAAAACCCCGGTTAATATACCTAAAATAGTTGCTATTAGAAAGGAATGCACAGGACCATGAAGTGGCTGGTTGAGATTAAAAAAAAAGATGATAATAGCGTGAAAATCGACAATAATACTCCCGATTAAACAAGACACAACATCTACACGTTTTTTTTTAAAATCTACAAAACTTAGAGGTAAAGAATGGCCGAAGTGAAATGGAGTAAAGGGCATTTGAATTTTAATAGTTATTCTAATTTAAAAAATTATTCATATCTTATTCGCGGGTCTATACTCGCGTAAATTATGTCAGCAATGAAATTCACCGAAACTACGATTATAATTAAAATTGTCATTGATGCAATGGTCACATTGTAATCTACATACAATATTGACATTATCAGTAAATTTCCAAAACCACGGATTATATACACTTTTTCGACCAACGCTAACGTAACTATCATATTTGGAAGGGAAGCAGCTACAGCTGTGATAGTCGGAATCATAGAAATTCTTAATGCGTGATTTTTAATAATATCATCTTCAGTACATCCTTTCGCCCTTGCGGTTCGAATATAATCTTGATCCAACACCTCAATCAAACTTGCTCGAATATGTCTAGAAATAAGCGTAATTGATTGAAAACTTAATATAAGGACGGGAAAGGTATAGTGTTTAAGTGTATCGTATAATAAACTAAAGTTACCCGATATTAAACAATCTACTAATCTTAATCCTGTAATAGTAGGAGGATCTCCAAAAAATAATGATTTAATTCCGAATAAATTATGAACAATTGGTGTCCCTATTGAAAACATAATTACGAAAAATGCAAAAACAAACCCAGGAATTGATCCAAAAATACAAATAATTATTCGGAAAAACCAATTCTGCTTAGAATCTAATTTTGTAGCGGCTACGGTGCCTAATTTTTTTCCAACAAAATAAGATAAAATAATTGTGAGTGTTATTATTTCAAAATCAATGAGCAATGAAGGTTCAATTAGAGACCAAACATTTCGCCCTGGTGCTACCGACCAGCTAGTTCCCCAATTATTCGTAAAAATGCTTTTTAAATAATGAAGAAATTGTATACCCAGGTTTTCATTTAGGCCGTGTATTTCCACTGCTTCTTCGTAGCGATTAATTTGAGAAAGTGTAGGTCGAGTTATCATCAGAATAAATGGATTTCCAGGTAATGACCTTGATATAAAGAAAGTAATAATTATAACTAACAAAAGGGTCAATAATGCACTTAGAAATCTTCGAAAAATATATCGTATTAAGCTCATTTTCTCTCTTAGATGAAATTATTATTATTAAAAAATTTGGTTAATTTTAGAAACGCATGATCAATTAATTAATACCTCCTTTTTTTTCAATCCCAATATATTCCACCCATTTTCAGCCATCCGAGCAAAATTGCTCACATTCACATTATTCAAGACAAATTTTCCATGCATATTTCT
>JAUWOE010000006.1 GCA_030612265.1 Promethearchaeum sp. | reverse complement strand
TCAAATTCATACCAATTGAGGATAAATGGGTAATTACTAAATCTATAATTGATGAAATTCACCCGGGAGATGTAATTACTAAAATCGACAATGAGGATTTCTATTTATTTTACGAACAAAAAAAGAAATTCATTAACGCTTCAAGTGAAAATGGCAAAAAAAATAAATTTAAGGATCGTTTTTATTTATTTCCTCAAAGATTTAAGTTGGAGCTAAATAATAATGATAAACATATTGAAATTAATCAAAATGAATATTCGATCTCACTTCTTGAAAATCAAAATGTATCGACAATGGGTTATT
Source organism: Promethearchaeum sp. (assembly GCA_030612265.1). Taxonomy (GTDB): domain Archaea; phylum Asgardarchaeota; class Lokiarchaeia; order Sigyniarchaeales; family Promethearchaeaceae; genus Promethearchaeum. The sequence goes on along the minus strand of JAUWOE010000006.1, from coordinate 40,114 downwards.
GGATTAACGAGAATGAGATTGCTTACATAAAAATTCCTAATTTTGGACAAAATAATTTTCAAGATAAGGCTTTAGAATATATAAACGAATTTTCTAAAGCCAAGATGATAATAATAGATGTTCGTGGGAATACAGGAGGATCAACTCCAGAAATTCTTATATCTAAACTAATGAATCGACCCTATAGATTTTGGGCGGAATCTACCAATATAACACTAAGTTTATTCCAATTCTATTATGATTATTTTAAAAAATCCGCTCAAATGGACCAAAGCTTTGAAGAAAAAGTCGATTTCTTTTCAATTTTCCACAAATCCAATTTTATGTGGTATCCAAGGAAAATTCCAGCGAAAGAAAATGCTTATCGAGGCAAATTATGTATTTTGATTGATAAGGATACGGGATCTGCAGCTGAAGATTTTGTAATTCCATTTAAAGATAATAAGCGAGCCACGATAATTGGCCAAACAACTCAAGGAAGCACTGGACAACCTTACATGTTTTCTATAGATGAAGATATAACAATTTGTATAGGGACAAAAAGGGCTTATTTTCCTGATGGTGCACCATTTGAGGGAATTGGCATTACCCCTGATATTAAAATTGCCCCAACAATTGAAAATATTAAAAATAAAGTAGACATAGCATTAGACTATTCAATAGAGCTATTTAAAAAATTAGAATAAAATACCAAAAAGTAGATAAAAAAATTTTCTTTCATTTTACATCTAAATGAAGAATTTTCTGTTTCTTACTTACCCCAGATTCATAACCACGTTCTTTTTTGAATTTATCACGGAGAGATTGAAATACTAATGTCAAAGGTAGGTTTACCGGGCAATTACTTTCACATCGTCCGCATTCCACACAAATGTCACCGATATGACAAAACCTAGTCATTACAAATGAGACTTTGTCCATAGTTTTTGCCTTTACTTGTTCCAATAAATTACATACAGTGCAAAAACAAACTGGGCATGCTTTTACGCACATTCCACAACCTGTACATTTTATAAATAGATTAAATCGATCTTCATTTGATAAAAATTCCGAAAGTTCTTTTTCTCTTTTGGCAACGCAATTTAAAATTATATCCTCTGCTTCTTTTTCATATTGCTTATTTTGATTTTCGTCAATAAGTTTGTCTTGCCAGTTGAGTTTATCAATCAAATTTTTAGCGCGAGCACTTTGAGCAGTAAGAATGTAATCTTCTGATTTTTCAAATATAGTGTAAGTTCCAATGAGAAAATCTGCTAATGGATGGCTTTTTTGTATGCAACGGGTGCAGTTAACCGCGATTTGTACATCTTCCCCTAAAGGAATTTTTTGAATTTTTCCATTTTTAAATTTTAAGATTAATTCAGAAGGAGTTAACCATTCGTGGACAATATCGGCTTCATTAATATTGTTTTTCTTGAAATATCTTGAAAGAATTTTATTTGGGATGTATCCAACATCATGGAATGAAATAATGAATAAGTTTTCCAGATTAACTTGCATTTTCTTGTCTAATTCAATCATAGCTCTAACATCACATGCTCTTCCAACTACACCTATCTTACTATTCAAAGATTCCTTTGTATGTAATAGTGTATTGGAAGCAGAATCTGTACGTGAAAATCCATAAACTAGTAATTGAGATAATGGGAATTCATCTATTTGTGCAGGATCGGTATCAAATTTTGGTATAATTGCAAAGTGTGTTCTCTTTTTTTCTCCAGAGAGTATCTTATCTACTATTTTCTCTTTTAAGAGGTGCTTGAGTAATACTTGGAAATCATTTTTATTGATCTCATATCTTTTGTAATCCATTATTTTTTTTTATTCAGTAAATAAGAAAAACATTATTTTTTTTATTCAGCAAATAAGAAATTAAAATTACTAATTTAGTTATCTCTAAATAATATCAAGATCGGTTAAGATCTATTAGGACCAATTTTAACTGCTGGATTGTCATCAAAACTGAAATCCTCAGGACATTTTCCAGGTATGTCTTTAATTTTGCAATTTTCACAAGTTCTAACAGAAGTTCGATAGTGTAAATATCCTATAGGTATTATATATATGAAAAGAAAGCAAAAAATCACAATGAATTTAACTACATTTGAAATGTTTATGGTTTGATATATAAAAATGACAATAAAACCACTTCCTGTTCCAATGAAGATTTTTTGTATAATTTTTATTGATTTTTTTTCAGTTAGTGAAGTTAGGCTTAAAAATTGTGCGAGGGATAATATAATTCCGATGATTAAAATTGGAATTAAATTAAAAGGATTATTATCATATAGTATTTTCGTTAATAATAAGGATAAAACAGCTGAAGGATACCCAAGAAAGCATCCAATGCATAACTTTAATCTACCAATATTGATTGTGTGGTTTTTATACGTTTCACAAGGAGGATGATGACTTAATAACATCGGAGCTATTGCTTTAAAACCTTTATAAATATCAGCCAAAAGTATCCGAATTTTCTCTTTCTTCTCTTCCTTCAATATATATCAACAATGACAAGATTATATATGGTATAATTCTCAATACTTTAAAAGACCAATAGATATAATAATTAGTATTCTTAATTTATTAATAAATAGTAAATAATGAATGATGAAAAAAATGGGTTATGAAACAGTAGAATATAATAGTGGACCTAGCCTAACATTTAATTTTATGGGCATACTAATCATCATCCTGATAATATACCTTTTGGTTATGGTTTGGGTGTATAAAGATGCCAAACAAAGAAACATGGAACCGGTTCTTTGGCTTATTTTAATTTTCTTTTTCGGATGTTGTGGATTAATTATTTATATAATTGCCCGGGCAGAAAATCCAGTTGGAGAACAAGGGGGAATATATGGATCTTCAGGACCTCAAATAAATGCAGTCCAATATGGACACCCTCAACAAGGACAAACCCGATATGAGCAACAAAAATATGGACAACCACAATATGCTCAGACTCAAACACCTCCATCTCCACAACCACAAAAAATAAGTCATCAAACCAAGTTTTGCAGATATTGTGGTGGAGAAATGCCAAATGATGCAAAATTCTGTTCAATATGTGGTGCAAATGAATTTAACGACTAATATATTTTTTAGCAATAATCTATAGAACAACAAAATCACCTATTTTTTGAAATCGAGTACTTCTTACGCCATTCAGGAGCTATTTCAATTGTAGCCCAATATTCAGTAATTTTACAAATGAGATTATCCTTAAATTTATAAAAAGATGTCGCATAAAATCGTTCTTGAATGTCATCAGAATAGACTAATACGACACTTACTGCGCCTTTATCAAATAATTCAATTCTTTGAGGAATGGTGTGCCAATTTCCGGGATAATCACGATTTACGTTAATTAATGCATCACGAGATGGAAAAATCTCTTCTGTGGTTTCCCAAATAAGTTCAAATTCTTCATGTAATAAAGACCGTACGGATTCAAATTTTTGTTTATCCAAATATGCCCAAAATTGTCGAATTAATTTTTCTCGAAGATCCATAATAGATTTAAAAGAATTGTAAATTTTAAAAATAATTAAAAAAAGAAGAAATGAGAAATTATAATTTATCTTTATGTTCTTTCATTTCTTCATCGGAATTTTCAAGAAAGGTAATTTTTTGCTGTTTTTTTAACTCATCAGTGTCTAGTTCTTCTCCAAGATCTTGCTGTTTTTCCATTTTTTTCTTATATTTTAATGAAACTATGCCTGCCAGACCAATTGATATCCCGATTAAAAGACAAATAACAAGATATGGAACTAATGTTGAGTAAACTTTGATCGATAACACATTACTGGTTATTATATTTCCGTAAATATCAACAATCTCTATATAATATCCAATAGTAGAATCCACATTTTCAAGATCAGTAAGCAATATAGTAAATTTTTCAATATTTTCTTTTGAATAGTAGGTTATAGCGCGCCATCCAGACGATTGAGAGAATACAACACGAATCTTTTGTATTTGATTATTATCAACTGCATTTATATCAATTTTGACTTGGATTTCATCAGAATCAAGATTTTGACTTGTATCTATTTTAGAAATTACCGGTAAAATGTGATCCAAGTATAAAGAATGGTTAATATAGAATTTGCGAGGGATATTCTCTAAAATCTGAGTGTTTGTGGAAATTTCTAAATCATCATACATCCCCCATAAAGTGCATTTTCCTGGATTTGAATTTTTAATGCTATCAACTTGTATTTGATATTTTATCTCAAATATACCAGATGGAATAGTTGGAAAGAAGAAATGAATACCAGAAGTTGTCATATCAAAGGTTACTTCGGAATCATCAGTAAATCCCGATATTTCAATTGAATCTTCCAAAAATACTGTTCCTGCGGGTATATCATCATCAAGTGCATAGAATTGTAAAATATCTTCATTATTGGCTATATTAATTGATACTGTTAAAATATCTCCAGGAATTAAATTAGTGTATTTTGAAATTTGTTTTGAAATCAAAATATCATAAGCTTCACTACTTTCAATTGCTGTTTTCATTAACTCATATGATTCTGTTAATAAATAAGCTGAATATCCTTCGTAAATATTTGAAGAGCTTGGAACTGAATTTTCGCTAACAATTACAGTAATGGGACCAAGAGTTTTATGGAAAAGCTGACGCGAAGTTGAATTATCTATCGGATTTAAGAATTCTATAAACCCAGATACGGATATTCCTTCAATAGTATATGTACCTTCTTTATCTGGTGCTTGCAGAGCAAATGGAAGTTGATTACCATCAACTATAATAGGTGCGTTCAAAGTGTATACACCACTGGGATCAGTCATATTTTCGGGAATACCAACAATTGAAGCTGTTGTATCAATCAAAGGCATTCTTGGATCAATTTCTGTGAAATTAACTAGTAGATAGAAGTTTTCACTTGTTTTTACTTCAATTATTTCAGGAATTTCAACTACTGGATTCGATCTCAAAATTTGAACCGAGGTTAGTATATAAGAGATCTGTCCGGTTCCATTTAGCGAAATATTTACTGAATTGGACCCATAATTAATAAAATCTGAAAGACTCAATTGAATCTCATTTGGGTGATGGCTTGTTTCAGTTAAATTAATATCAAATTGGGGGTTCTCTGCATTATTAACATTAATTTTGGAGTTTCCTTCAAAATCAACAATTTCTAATGAACTGGTTAGATTATTTATGGCAGTTAAACTACTTATTGCTGCGGATGTATCGGCAGTAGTCATCCAACCCCATCTATTGCGTTTTTCAATTATAAATTTAACTGCTTTCTTTATGAGTGGATAGTTTAGTGAGAAATCGTCTAAGGAAAGTGCCCATGCTGCGTAAGATGTAATTTCGATATTATTACCTAAATTTCTCCAGTACCAATAATCCTCTTGAGGGCTATCCCAGTAAATTGTATCTAACAAAACTACATAGTTGTTTTTCAAAAAATCTATTAAATCATCATTAAAAGTAGAATTTTCATAATCAGTACCAGCTGTAGCAATGTATAACAAAGCTGCACCATAAGAACTTCTATTATTCGGAGATTCCCATATTGTTTCTAATCTATTTATGGCTAAGTTAATTGAAGTATGCATTGCCGTAGTTATTTCTGATGAAGAAAGTAAAGCTCTTAGTGTAAAAGCCGTGGATTCGAATTCATTGGCAGAATAATATTGAAATTCCCAGCTTCCACTAACATCTTGTTGATCAAGCAAATAATTTAATCCATTATCTAATACATTACTGTTAATCCTAAAACCTGCTTCATTAATCTGATTTAAAGCATATAAAACGATTGATGTCATTAAAACTTTAGATTCATCATCATCCCACCAACCCCATCCGCCATCAGAGTGTTGAAATCCATATACTCTATTTATACCACTTAAAATCATAGAATTTATCTCTCTTTCAAAGTCATCCGTTAGCTGATCTGTCTCTAAAAGATATTTATATATTAAAGCTGTTGGAAGTAATTTTGAAATTGTCTGTTCAATGCAACCATAGGGATACCCAATTAATGAAGACCAGCTTTCTATTGAGATATCCATAAGATCACTATAAATCGCTAGCGTTTCTTTATGGTATATTGCCATCGGATCCAATGTATAATTCAAAGAAGTGGAAACATCAGATGCATTTAAAAAACCAACTGTTCTATTTCTGATTTCAATTCCATTGGGTTCAATATAAATGGAGAGTTGTTTAGCATCAGAATAAAGAGTTCCAGAAACGTTAGTGGCAGCGAGTAATATAATATCTTGCATAAAAGGCTCACTACAATACACCGAGAATTCGACCTCTGAAACAAATCCGTTAGGGATAAATAGTTCTTGAACTTCACGGTTAAGTACAGTGGAACCAGTGGCATTAATTGCAATTGTGGCATAGACATCTTGACCAATATAATTATATACATATCCCTTTATCGTTAAAATATCATCTTGAATTACAGGTTGTGGTATATCAAATTCGATAAAAAATGGTAAAAATGTTTTTATCTGTAAAGTTTCAACATTACCCCAAAATACAGAACCTCCTTCATTTATTCCATTTCCAACTACTCTAATTGTCCATTCTCCAATGTTATCTGGAAGATGGAATGTTAAGTTTACAGTTTCTGAAATAATCATTGAAGGTATCCAATTAGCAGACTCTGAAATGTTTTTTCTAATTTCCGTATCAAAACTTAATAGAAGGTCATCAAATGTTGGTGGTTCTCGAGAACCTAGTTCACTGTCTCTTTCGTTTGAAACTCCCTCAATATCATAAGCTAAATCACCACCATAGAGGTAGTAATAGTCCCACATACCACCGGTGTTGTAATCATAATCAATCCACCAATAAGATTCAGCATCGAACCCACTACCCCAAGAACTTGATGAACTTATATAGGCACCATACGAATGCATCTTGAAATAGGCTAATTCTGAATCATCTTCAGGTTCTACATCAAGAACACTGCTATCAATAAATGAAATAGATAATAGAGTAGAAGTATTTTTCTCTGGAGTAATTGTTAGAGTAATATCATCTCCCGGTTCATATATCTCCTTATCTGTAGTTAGTGTAAATCCTGAATCGTATTGGATATGAAAAATCAGTATATCTTCATAGAGTTTTCCAGATTCTGAAATTGTATAAACCATTAACGTAAAATCTGGACCATACTCACCAATGATTGGTAGTAAATATGAAAATTCACCTTCTCCATCCACGCTCATTGGAACTGAAGAAACAAGTCCGCGTTTATAAATTTCTAAGTATACAGGGAGATTTGTTGGAACATCAGTTGTCCCAGAAATTTCTACAATATCCCCGAGTGAAACATCTATAGAATATTTATTTTCGCTTGTTGATCTATTTGATGTAATAGAAATAGAATTGGAAGTTCCCACTTCAAATGTTTCATGCGCCCAATTATAATAAAAACCTCCAAAAAACGGATTAGATCGAGAATAAACATAACTATAAATATAATATGTTCCATCTGGTGAATAATTCGATATAGGAACCTCAAAATCTTCAGTCCCTGTAATAACTATAGAAGCTTGACCCAGTAATTGGTGATCAGATTGATAAATATATATTCTACCTTCTCCAGTTTGATCTGCTCCGCTTAATGTATCCTTATAAGTCGCCGAGAACTTGAAATCTTCACCTTTATTCAAAGATTCGGTTTGAATATCTATATCCAAACTATATTTCTTATATCTAAAATAAGTAGAAGATTCAGTTTCACGACCATCGTTAAGAGTAATTGTTATACTTATTTCGAAGAAATGATATGAAGATATATCATTAAATGGCAAATTGAATTCTAATTTACCTCCGCCATAGATATTTGTAGATTGAAAATATGTTTGGAGTAGATCTTTATTAGTAATTGTGGTAAATATAATTGGATATTCATGAACACCATAGATTTCAATTTTTGTGCTAACATTAACCAGTGGATTAAAATCATAATTCCACCAGCCATAATCATCTGGGCTCGCAAGAAATTGATATACATTAAAATAATATTCCAAGGATTCACTGGGTTTAGGTGCCCAATTAGAAAGATAGCCATAAGCGTAAATTTCTTCAAAACGCGAGAAATGTCTTGAAGTAAGTGCTTCTCTTCCATAAATATCGATTACATCAGCTTGAGCACTAAAACTATAATCAAGATCCTTAATTGAATCCAAATTTATTGAAAAATAAAACTGACCTTCACCGTTTGTTTTTCCTGAAATTTGCAATTTGTTTTCTCCTGAGTAGTCTTTGATGGTTAACTCAACAGATGCATCAACAACGGGTTGGCCAAAATAATAAAATACAACAACTGTGCCTTCAAACACGGTTTTGCTTGCAAATATACTATCATCTTTTGGATAGTAATCTTTGCCATTAGTATTGATACTCACTCGAAAAACAGGTTTAACATAATGCTCAACCTTAATATTATAGCGATATTGATTGCCAGATATGTCAAATTCTACTCCGTAAATACCTAATTCACAATCATTATCGAGAGGAATATCAAATTTCAAAACTCCATTATTATCTGTTGAAACTGATGTCCAAAAGAAGGCAAGTTCACTTGGATTAATTATTGTGAGATTTACTGGATAATTCATTAAAGCAATTCGTGATTCTTCCATAAATGAATATTCTAAAACTAAGGAACGAAGGTGTATTGTTTCACCTGGATTATATATCGTTTTATCAGTAGAGACTATATATTGGATTGGATCTTGATTGGTTTTTTGCTCACCATTCCATAAACTGTAATAGTAATAATTCCAAGATTTGTAAATAAAAGTTGTAAATTTGGTGTTATTTTCTACCAATTGGATTGTTAGTTTAAGAGTGCTATAGTAACTATAATAATCATCTTCTTGCTGTGGGATTACAGAATCTATTACACCATAACCATTTGCATCCACTTGTATCTGATTTGTTGTAAAATCGGTCCATGATGCAACATCATAATTATAATAAGAGAACGTATAGCTAAAATTGGCAAAAGGTAAGGATGAAAAATCAGTAAGATCTACTAGCTGAACTGCAGCTCTATACTCTTGATCATCATTATAATATAATGGTCCTTTACAAAAAATACCGGTATTTCCTACGGTAAACTCCTTGTAAGTTTGGTAATTATTTGCAGAAGCATAAATTGTGTATAAACCCTCATCAGAGGTATCACTAAAAGTTAAGGAGGCTTGACCATTACTGTCAGTATATACTTGTGTTTCATATATCGGTGAACTTACTTCATAATAATTATCATACCAGTAATTGTAATTCCTATAAAAACCGTTATAAACCTGTATTGAAATATATTCATTATTTACAGCTGTTAAATTCATTAATACAGTTAATTCTATTTTGATTTGCTCACCGATAGAGACTGCGCTTTTATCTAAATTAATAGTCACAGCATAATCTTTAAAATCATAATAATAAGAAGATTTCGGCGCAGTTTCATTCAATTTTTCTGAATTTAAATCTTCTTCTGTCATCAAAGGAGATGATCTATCAATAGGAAAATGAAAAGGAGAAGAGTGCGATTCTTCATTATTTTCTGGGTTTGAAAAAGATTCCGAGGTTCCTATAGTAGAATTACTATTTGAAATACCAAGAACGCTAATACTCAGCGAAATAAGCTGAAGGGAAAGAATTATTAGTAATAATCCTGCATATTCCTTTTTTTTTGTAAGTTTCATATTTTTATCAACAAAAATAACCTATAAAGATTTCAAGGATTTGCATCATTTTATACTACAGTTTAGAACACTAGAAAAAAACTTAGAACAGTGAAAAATTGTTATTGAAAAATGAATATGGATGCTAAATTGGTCTATTTTTTAGTTGTAATATAACATCCGTCCATAGGTAACCAACAATTATTATTCCAAATAAGATTACAAACGAACTATCACGATTCCAAAAACGGAATACGAAAATGAGATAACCTAAAAAGAAAATAGAGAAAAATATTGCTATAAATAATACTCTGGGTAATAATCTCTTCCCAAATAATACCCAAGATGTTAAAACCGGTATATCTGCTTTTCTAATTAGGGTATATACTCCACTACGGTTTTCTACTAATTCTAATTCTACAAGTTTATCCAAATGATATCGAGCAACACTAGGGGATGATAATTCCAAATGTCGTTGAAGTTCTCTAACACCGATTGAGCCCTTATTCAACATTACAAAATAAATCATTAGAGTTCTCCCATTTAATTTCTTGACTATTTCATCATGAGAGAATTTTATTGTTTTCTTTGTTTTCTCTGTTTTCTCTGTTTTTTTTGATTTTTTAATTAATTTATGTTGATGACTTGTTGTGGAATCAGATTCAGTTTTAGGATCCATTCACCTAAAATATTCAAAAATAAATAAAAAAACTTTCCTATAATATATAAATTACGATTATCCGCATCTAGGTGTAGATGACCATCTGACTGAGTAATTCTCGGTCATTTTTTCTCTTTCTGCTCAAAAAACCATCATAACACCCCAATAATATCACCACCTCCATCATATCTAGACTGCCTTAGCTCTCCCATCATAACATCACTGCTGAACGAAGGAGCCTGCTCCGAAGTGAGGCTATCCTTAAAATAAGTTATCAGTTGTCAGATATCAGTTTTTAATTGGATTTTAATATATACCCTCCATCCAGTGGGTAAACCCACTGATTCGGGTGTCCCTTTATGAGGAAGCGGATTCGTATTGATGAGGCGGATATGATATATAGAGGCGGATTATCTGGATAATCTGATGGTATTGGTGGATTGGTGGTTATATTGTTGAGTTAAATGCTGTAAAATTCACTATTCCTTAGTGAACGTGATTTATGGATTGAAATCGCCAATTTTTAACTATGACATAGTAGCATTCAATTAATATCGCTAAGTATTATTAAGATATAATGAAAATATGATGAAAAAATAATCCAACGGTTCTCAATCTCCGCAATTTAGCAAGATATCAGCGGTTAGATTACGTAATTATATCTATAATAATCTCTTTTCTCTCCTTTTTTTTTGCTTTATTCTATATTACTTTTTTTTCAATGATTTTTTATTTTATATCTGCTTGGTTCGATATTTATATTACTCAAAAAGAACAAAAAAAACCGAAAAATTAAGTGGCATTATAAGGTGGAGGAAGAACAATTGAAATTGCTCTTTCTTTGCATGAATTGGTCCGTTCCAAGTCCCTTCCAACCCTTAACACTTTTCCTTCATTGGTAAGGAAACCCTCCAAATATCATCATCGCTCTCAATCTAAACCAAATTTTCAGTTAGTAATGTCATAAACTCTAAAATGAAGCTTAATAAAATATTAAGTAATGAAAACTGAAGAATGTATCTTCTGCAAAATTGAGCATGATAATAATCTTGCTTCGATTGTATACAAAGATGAACTAACATTGGCTTTCATGGACTGGCGACAATTCCATCCCGGTCATACTTTGATAATTCCAAGAAAGCATTTTAACGATATCCGAGAATTGGATCCAACCACAGGTGGCGCATTAATGAGCACTTTGTCCAAAATCACACAAGCTGTATCAGTTTGTTTTCCCAATGATGGAATTAGTGTTTGGCATTCTATTGGTTCAGCAGCTTTTCAAGAAGTACCTCATTTACACCTCCACGTGCATCCACGTCACTATAATGATGAATTTTTGAAAGTTTATCCTGATGGTCCACCAGAAAATGCCGTTGTATCCATACTGGAAGAATGTGCAGAAAAACTAAGGCAAATACTATGCTAATCATAATCAACCATGAGAATTTAAGCGGATTTAATGATGAAATTTAGAAAAAATTGAATGAATTTCAATTGGAGTAAAAATAATGAAAATTAAGCAAAAATAATGACAATCTTTCTTCTTTTTCTTATTACTTTTGATCTATTTATCTTCCAATTGCAGAAAATAAATTTTTTAAAGGAAAAAATGAAGGGATGTTTTTCTCACTAATTTAAAACTGGATAGGTAAGGATTTCTTTTTCTATTTTTATACTCTTTTTTCGATGGGCAACATATCTCAAGTAGAAATGCTTAATCCTGGTCGATAGATATATAATTTCTTCCTTATTCAAATTCGCTAATGAGGGTATATAAACAATACCATTTTTAAATTTGATAACCTTTAAATCATTTTCATGTGATGAATTAAAAATTTTATACGAAGGATTGACAATGGTTGAAATTTTATGGTTGGTGAAATAGCTTAAAAAGCTAGAAACAAGATCCTCTTCAATCATTATGGTGTCGTAGGATCCCAAACAGCTATCTCCCCGAAACCATGGAAAGAAATAGGATTTTAACTTAGGAGAAAACTGATTTATGAAAGTTTTAAATTTAATATCATAGTTTTTTTCCATTTTGTGATAATTATTAAAATTCTCATACATAGATTGGCATAAACCCGAGGAAGGTTTTTGCATGAAATTAACACGGTTGAATCCAGGGTTTGATTTACGATAAGAACGTGTAAGGTTCAGTATGTTAATTTGATTATTAAATTGTCTAAGGAAGTCTACAATACAGAAACCAAGGAACAAGAATGGTCTATTGTTATAAAATAAAAACGTAGGGATCTTTTTCAATAATTCCTTAAACCGACTTCGGGGGGTTTCAAGAGGAAGATTTCCTATAAATTTTATTGAATTTGTAATAAAATCCTTATGGAAATTTTTGACATGCAAATATCCCCCGCCCATTGCCACAGGACGTTTATCCATAGCCATGGAATAAAGTGAAATATCAATAAAGTCATTACTAAATTTCAGATCACGTGTACCGCCTTGAACTCGGTCTTCAATTACAACACACTTATGTTTTTTCTTAAAATCTGTTAAATTTGTTAAATCCATGTCTTGTCCAAACAAGTGAGTAACAACTACCAAATCACATCGGTCCAACTCTGGCATTTTTTTAATTCTATTAAATTTTTTGTTTAACTCAATAGTATGTATATTTTCAGGCTTTACATATTTTTCAATAGCATTTCTAAAGGATGTATGGTTTAAAGGGGTGGTAGCAACCACTAAATCATCTCTTTGATAATAAATCATGACGGTTTCAAATAATGATCTACAAGAATAACCAAGGATTTTTGTGTATTCTTTATATTGTACCCACAAATCCCATTGTTTGATTGTGAGAAGATTTGAAAAATGTCGAATAAAATCTTGCGAAGTTAAAGGCATATAATCAGGGACAGCTTTAATGATATTTTTCAACATTAGATTCTATTCTTTTGTATATATTTTAACTAAAAAATTTTATGTTTAATCTACATAGTGAAAATATGTGAAAAAAGTGAGATTTAATTAAATATATCTCCGGGCTCGGGATCAGGAAATCCCCGTTTTAATATTCTAGCAAGAGTTTCAAATCTTTCTTCATTTATTTCCGGATCAATTTCCTCCACAAATATCGCACCTTTAGGACAATATTCAACACATTGAGGCTCTCCCTCATCAGTAGACTCACATAGATCGCACACAACTGCCTTTCGCTCTTTTACATTAATATTGATTGCTCCAAAGGGGCAATTTCTTACACATGCGCCGCAACCATCACATATATTAGTATCCACTCGAATTAAACCAGTCTCCGGATCTTTTGATAATGCTAAAAGTTGACAGGCCTTGATACAATCAGGATCATAGCATGACAAGCAACTAAAAGTATTGTTAATTATAGGTTCGATTCGAATTCGGTTTATTCTTGAATTTAAAGGATTGAATTCTTCATTATGGAAAAAACTGCAAACGCTTTCACATATCTCGCAACCAGTACAACGGCGCGGGTCTACTACCAGTATTTTGTGGAGAATTTTTTTATCTTTCATTGAATTTTCAGATTTCGTTGCCATTTTTTTCACTTTCTCATAGTTTTTTCAATTATAATTTTCCTACAACAAACTCCAAACCGCGTTCCTTCAAGGCTTTCTCGGTTGGAATGCCGTGTTCATCCCAATCATGGGCTAAATAGTATTGTTTAATCGCTTCGCGAAAACCTTTCTCATCATTGAACCAACCTTTTGTGGGACCATCTGTATTAGGTTCATTGAAATTTCGCCAAGGCAATGTGTCTTCGGTTTCCGGTTCGATTCCCTCATTTCTGCATTCACGAATATTAAAGCATTTAGCTAAATCATGGATTCGGGTACCAGCCATTTCCAGTTCATCACCACTCATTGGAATTCCTGTGACCATTTCATATACTTCTGCTACTTCAGGGATTCCCCTGTGATAAATACCGCGAGTAAATTTACATACAACTAATGAATCTATTACAGCAAGATAGTTTTCCATGCCCATTAATGCTTTACCACGTTTATCCAATTCATCATATTTTCGACGATCAAATTTCTTTTTCATATCAAAGCCGTATGACCCAGAACGTAAATGGCATGCACCTCGTACAGATACAGCAAAACCGATAGATGCAGTAGTCAGACCTTTAAGTTCATAACCAGGAATTCCTAATCCTTTAATTTCCATTGAGAATCTCTCTGCATTATGACCGACTTTTCGAGCTGCATCTCGGGAACCATCTGCACAAAGATCTCCTGCTTCAGTTTGCCTTAGGCACATATCTTCAACAAATTGAACCATTGCATGGTAATCACCCCAATTTAAACCTTTTTTATACACCGGATTATCGCCTAGCATTTTTTTAGTGATTAATCCCTTTTCATATGCTTCCATAGCCCAACCAATGGTTGTTCCACCACTCATTGTGTCTATTCCATATCGATCGCAAAGTTCGATTGCTTTAATAAGGGCAGGAAAATGGTTGACTAAACATACTGATCCAAGAGCATATAATGATTCAAAATCGATGCTTGAAACAACATTTGGCCAATCTGGATCATCAGGTTTTGTTCCCGCAAGATGATCACAAGCAATTGGGCATTGACTGCATCCAGTTTTTTTTACTACCCATTTCTCTCTCATTGTTTCTCCTGAGATGTCATCTGCTTTATCCCAATATCCTGTTTGGAAGTTTTTAACAGGTAAAACTCCGATTTCATTAAAAACCATCATATTTATCGGGGTTCCTATATCTCTATATTTAATGGTATCCTTTCCATTTGCTAATTGAATCAATTCCTTTGCTTTAACAATAAATTCCTTTGGTTTTGCAATTTGAATCGATTTAGTCCCTCGAAATGCAAGAGCTTTCAGGTTTTTAGATCCCATAACAGCCCCCATACCACTTCGACCAACTTGTCGTGCTCTATCATTAGTAATACATGCCAATTTACAGAGTTTTTCACCAGCTTGACCACAAGCCATAACTGCAATTCGGTGATCACCGAACATATTTCTTATTTCTTCTTCTGTTTCCCATGTATCTTTACCCCATACTGTGTCTTTGCATGGAATAAGTTGAATAGAATCATCATCAAAGAATAAGAAAACTGGTTCAGGAGACTTTCCGGTAAATATAAGCATGTCATAACCGGCACGTCTCATCTGAGCTCCCACGGAGCCAGAACTAATTCCAAATCCGATTCGCCCAGATAATGGACTTTTCGCACCCACAGCATATTTCGAAGATGTCGGAACTATGGTTCCAGGAAATGGCCCGATAGCAACGATGAATGGATTTCGTGGATCAAAAGGGTCGATGCCAACAGGAGATTCGTCCCAAAGAATTTTAGTTATAAATCCATATCCACCGATATATTTTTTGCAGAATTCTTCACTGAGTACTTCTTTCTTTATTGTACCTGTTGTAAGATCAATTCTAACACAAACTTGAGTATAAGCATTTACCATAATAATTTTCTTCCTTTTTTTTTAATTAAATTAATACAATTTGATTATTTATTACATTCGATTATTCATACCAAAAAAGATGTTTGCACCATTGTAATGATCTATTAAAGACTGAACTATGTTAAAATAATCCAGCTGTATGTTTCCACCAAAATCATTAAGTGTTAATTGTGAATCTTTTACTATTTTTAATCTGGTTTCAGAAACTAGTTTATCATTTAATTTCCAAGTCGGTAAGTGGTCATAAACCCATTTTCTGAAATGATCCTTTTCCTTGTCTAATGATTTAATTTCCTCTGGCATTAAAGAGCGAATTTTTTCTATCATAATTTGAATATAGGGCATATCAAAAATTCGTTTACCTTCCAATGCCAAAAACATATCTTCCAAATATGGCTCTCTAACATGAGTATCAAGTGAGCAGATTGTTGTTTTAATAAATAAATCTAAAAACTCTTCCTTTTCTAATTCCGAAGCAAAAACAATAGCTGTACTTAAGTAATAATTTAATTGCGCTATTTTTCGATTGTCCCAGAATGTTTTCCCCAGTGGGTCCATATTTTTAATTTTTTCAACGATATTATCAACCATTTCATCAAGTTTTTTATTATCTGTATTTTCCATATTCATTTGAATTATAGTTCGAATTTGACCAACTTGTGAAGCTATTTCAGCAGGAATCTTTTCCAAAAATGATAAAAATTCCATTATCTTCTTTTCATCAAAATCTATCGATAAATAATTTCCTTTTTTTATGAAACCTAATGATGAAAGAAAATTCTTAAATTCCATATCCTCTGGAACATCGATGGTTATTGAATCAATACCATCTAATCCAAAATACTCGAATAGCTTGATGAATGTAAAATTTAGAATTCCCCTAAATGAATGGGACCTATTCATTCCAGCAGGACCAAATTTAAGTTTATTACCTACCCTTTCAATTCCAATAAACATTCCGATATGAAGATCGTTAGAATAAATATCAATTATTTCGGTTATTGCTTTACGTGGGCGTTTAGTTAATCGTATTATCTCTGCTTCTCCGAATTTTACCTCGATTGGAAAAAATTCCTTTGATTTAAAGAACTTTTGTATTATTTCATTTGATTCTATTGTTATTTTTGACACCTCAAACATCTACAATTTTTTCATACCAACATTAAAAAAAAACATATCATAATATTTGAACAATTTGAGAATAATTTATTTTTTATTTCTCGGATTTGGCCCTATCTCTTTTAATTCTTTTACAAATTCTTTAGAAATTTCTGTTAATTCTGCACCTTCCGATGCACTAATATGCTCAAGTCTGACTCTTTTTGGATTAAAACCGTATTGTTTTACAAATTCTTTAATTAACGGCATTCTCCGCACAGTTTTATGGTTCCCACTGACGTAATGACAATCACCAATATGACATGCACCAATTAAAACTCCATCTGCTCCGCGTTTTAATGCCTCGATGATGAACCTAGATTCTACCCTTCCTGAGCACATAACCCGCATAATCCTCAAATTTGCTGGACGTTGCATTCGAGACGTTCCTGCTTGATCTGCGCCGGTATATGTACACCAATTGCAGAAGATTCCTAAAATGAATGGTTCAAATTCATCTGTACCATCTTTTTTTGACATTTTAATTAATTCCTCCTAAAACGTCAGTAATCATTATCATTAATTGATCACCCGTAAAATGATTCTGATATATTGCATTTGACGGACAACTAGCAACACATGTACCACATCCATGGCACATAATAGGATTTATATAAGCCACATTTTGATTATCATCAAAAGAAATTGCACTATATGGGCATAAATTAATACATGAACGACAACCTGAACATAAATTTGGTTGAACTACCGCATAATATGGATCTACTTCTACTTCTCCTTTTGCCATTAAGATTGCTGCTCCCGAGGCGGCCCCTTTAGCTTGACTAACAGCATCAGGGATATCCTTGGGCCCTTGAGCTACTCCGGCCATAAAAATTCCCGCAGTTAAAGAGTCAATAGGCCTAAGCTTAGGATGAGCCTCCATAAAAAAGCCATCTGATGATTGTTGGATTCCTAACATTGAAGCAACATGAGCAGCATCTGTTCTTGCTTCCACCCCTGTTGATAATACAACTAGATCCACAGTTAAAGCAATAGGTCGGCTTAAAAACGTATCTTCACCACGGATCAATAGAGTTTTATCGGGATTTTGATAAATTTCAGCCAATCTCCCTCGCATATATTTTATTCCAAAATTATGACTGGATGATTCATAAAACTCTTCATATCCTTTTCCGAAAGCCCTAATGTCCATGTAAAATATATAACATTCAGCCTCAGGATGTTTTTCTTTATACTGACGCGCTTGTTTTATTGCGTACATACAACAAACACGACTACAATAAGGATGATACCCTTCTCTGTTATCACGACTTCCAACACATTGTAACCAGGCAATAGAATGAGGAGGTTTACCATTTGAAGGGCATACTGGTTTTCCTAAATTTGGACCTGTGCTGGATAGATTTCGCTCCATCTCTAATCCCGTGATAACATTTTCATATACACCATATCCATAATTTTTAAGATTAGTAGGATCAATTTGATCATAACCAGTTGAAACAATAATTGTCCCAACTTTTATTGTGGAATAGTGATCTTCCTCATCATAGATAATTGCTCCAGGTTCACAAATATTAGGTAGAGCACAATTTCCACATTTGATACAATGATCAATATCAATTGTGAACTGACCAGGAACCGCTTGCGGAAATGGTATATATATTGCTTTACGCGAACTCATGTTTAAATCAAAACTATTTCCGCAAATAACGGGGCAACTATCAATACATGCTCCGCAGCCAGTACATTTATTTTGGTCAACGTAATGTGCTTTATGTTTAATTTTAACTTCGAAATTTCCAACATAACCATCGACTTGTTCGACTTCAGAATATGCCATAATATGAATATTCGGATTTCGAGATACATCGACCATTTTTGGTGTTAAAATACATGAAGAGCAATCCATTGTAGGAAATGTTTTATCCAATTGTGCCATATGACCGCCAATTGTTAGTTCTCTTTCAACTAAAAAAACCTCAAAACCTTGATCAGCAAGATCCAATGCAGAATTCATACCAGCAATACCTGCCCCGATTATTAATGTAGAAGGTTTTACCTTGACTTTTATCGTTTCCAATGCTTTTAATTTACGGACTTTAGCAACTTGCATTCGTATATGATCTTTGGCAATTCTTTGGGCACCTTCATGATCATACATGTTAACCCAGGTTGCATGTTCTCTAATATTTGCTTGAGCAAAATAAAATGGATTCAGTCCATTCTCTTTTAAAACGCGGCGGAAAGTCGGTTCATGCATTCGAGGACTACAAGCAGCAACTACAACACGGTTCACCAATCCATCTTTAATATCTTTAGCAATTTCTGCTTGACCATTATCAGAACAATAGAATTTATACTGTTTACATAGCGTCACATTTGGAAGAGTTTTACCAAATTCAATCATATCATCCATTTGTAAAACCCCGGCAATATTTATTCCACAATTACAAATGTATAATCCTATTCGGACATCTTCTTTTTTTGGGTTAATTGATTTTGAAATCGTTTTTGGATTACTTTCAGTCATTTTTTATCACTATAGTATTATACTTTGTTATTTTATTTCCTCATTTGTAGATTTGAGTTCGATTTTTACAAGCTTATCAAAATGAGTTAATTTCATTAATTTCTGTATATCTAACACAGCCTTAGGATGAGAATGAGTTGTAGGTGGAATTTTAGAGAGCCCATAAGATTCGCGAGATTTTGACCATTGGTTCTCATCACTATTGTTTTTTAATCCCAACGGAACACCATGCCCAGTGTCAGCTAGAATTTGAGTTATTTTTTGATGAGCAGGTTTTATAAATCCCCGTTGTGTTGCTAAATTTCTCAATTTGATAATTACATCTGTGACTGGTATATTTCGCGGACATCTTTCATAGCATGTATAACATGTGCTGCATAACCAGATATCCTCATCAGAAAGAACTTCATCAAGAGATAATACTGCTTCTCTCATAATTTGTCGAGTTCGAATTGCAGTTCTTCGACCTGAGGGACAAGAGCCAGTACATGTTCCACATTGAAAACAAGCTCTCATAATTTTGAGTGCTTCATCTTTTATGACTTCATCACTAATGACATTACTAATATTAAATATTATGTTGGGTGTTATTTTTTCCATATTTTTTCCCTATTTTATGGCAAGATTATTGATTTCTTTTAGAAATTTGATCGGAAAATTGCATATATTATAAAAAATCAAATCTGTAAAGTATTCTAATTATAAAGGCAATATTATAGTCTAGAAATGATAAAATTCGGTTAAAAAGCTTCACTCCTTTTTTTTTAGAAAACAGTAAAATTAAAAGATTTACTAAAATCATTTTCCATGGCTTTCTTAAGGTTGTTAAAATTAGTGGATATTTTTTGGATAAATATCTTTATTTTTAAAAATAATAAGAGAAAAAAATTACTATCTCGGTGTTTTTGTTCTAATTCCAGGAGTTTTTGTTTTAATTCCGGGAGTTTTTGTCTTTATCTTATGAATTTGATTCTCTAAATCGCGTTGTAGATTTTGAACTTTTCGCATTCGGCCATCTAAATCTTTTTCCAAACGTTTTATTTTTGATTTTTCTTTTTCAAGGTTGTTTCGTTCCTTTTTCAAACGGTTCTTCTCATCTTCGATTCGGCGGTTATCATTTTGAAGTCGTCTATTTTCATTTTTCAATAGATCATTATCATGCTTGATTCGATTCCAATCTTGTTTAGCATCATTAATTTTTTTTTCAGTTGAGCGGAGTTTTTTTTCTGAACTTGGAATTTTATTACGTATATTATTCAAATCATTTTCTTCCTGTTTGCGTTTTTGATGAGTTCTTTTCAAATCATCATCAGCATTTCGTTGGATTTTATTTAGGCGATCTTCTTCTTGTCGACGTTTTTTCCTCAAAGTTTCTTTTTCATCTTGAATACGAGCATCTGCTTGTTTGCGTTTTTTCTTCAAAGCATCTCTTTCATCTTGAATTCTATCTCGATCCCGATTCAAATCATCTTTTTCACGATTCAGGCGATTCCGTTCATCTTTTATTCGATCTTTTTCACGATTCATCCTATCAATCTTATCTTGTAAATCATTATGTTCTCTTTTTGTCGCTTTTAGATCTTTTTCGAGATTTCTGATATCCTCGATTTTATCTTGCCGTTGTTGCTCAAGTTCTTCCAATGAATCCGAATATTGTTGCATTTTTTTAAGAATTTTTTGCCATTGATTACGTTCTTCTTGTAAATTTCGACGTTCATCTTCAAGTTTTTTCCGTTCGCTTTTCAATTGATTAATATCTAGAGCAGGGGGAGTTTTTTCTACAATTTTAGGTGTTTTTTCTACAATTTCTGGAGTTTTAACGCGAATTGGTGGACCAGGTGTTTTTTGCTTAACCATATTATCACAATTTATAATTTCGGAGAAAAAATTAAGGTCTTCTAATCTAAATTGCATTACCAACCTTTATTTATGTTTTGGTGGACTTATGCGGTCAAATTTTTTACAAAGTTTATATGCTCAAAAATAGAATATAGATTAAATTTCCCTTTTTTTAAAAAAAATGGAAATGAAAAGAAAAAATAAGTGAAAAATTATGAGCGAAGATTTTGATGATTTAGATGAAGATTTGGAGGACATTGAGGATAAAACACCTGCTATTGCATCCAAAACTCCAAATGTAGCCCAAGCTCCTGGAGGGAAAGATATTTCAATTTTCTTTATGTCAACTATTGGTCCTGGAGAAAAAAAGCAAAAACTATTGGTTAATACAGGCAACAATGTGGGAGATATAAAAACCACAGTAGGAAACATCTTTGGAATTAATCCATCCGATTTTCATTTGTCCCATGGTGGTGTAACTTTGGATGAAGGAAAATTAATAATGGATTATCCCGTAAAAGACGGGGATACAATATTACTGATTCCAGCAAGCACTGCAGGAATATAATAAACTATTTCAAATTTTTTTTTATATATTATTTTAGAAAATGAGGGATTAAATTTTGGGAGAATCAGATTTTTTCAGTAAGGATCTTACTGCTAAAGAACGACAACTTTATGATAGACAATTTCGCTTGAAAGGGTGGAATCAGCGGATTTTAAAGAATTCACGGATCTTAATTGTAGGAGTAGGGGGACTCGGCTGTGAAATTGCAAAAAATCTAGCAATGCTAGGAGTAGGACATATTGATTTAGTAGATTTAGATGTAATTGAACACTCTAACTTAAATCGACAAATTCTATTCATGGATGCGGACATTGCAAAACCTAAAGCGATAGCTGCTGTAGAAATGCTCAAAAAAGTTAATCCAAATATTATATTAAAAGGGTATCACACTTCCCTTGAAAAATTACCTCCTGTGATATTCAAAAAAGCAGATGTCATCGTTGGAGGATTGGATTCAAAGAATGCAAGGATAAACTTAAACCTTCAAGCAGTTCGTTTCAAAAAACCTCTGGTTGATGGTGGAGTTAATGGATATCATGGACATATTTATACAATTTTCCCATATGAAAATGCATGTTATGATTGCCATCCAACATCCTCCACAGAAAGCGATGAAATGGCAGCATGTACAGTAGTAGGGGTTCCACGTAAACGCGTCCATTGTTTATTTAAAGCCACAATGGCTTTTGAAGAGAAATTTTCTACTGTTCCAAATCCAGGAAATATTGATGATGTGAATTTCTTGATATCCTTCGCAAACAACCTTGTAGATAAATTCAATTTTAACCCACAATTTACGGTGAAAGAAGTAATAAATATTATCGATCATCACGAACCCGGAATAATAACAATAAACGCAGTTATTGCTAGCATTCAATCTCAAGAAATATTGAAAATACTTAATTATCAAAAGGGAAACTCCGCGTTGGGGATTCCTAGTAAAGAATATATAATTTACAATGGTATGACTCAAAAATTCTATTATCTTACAAAACCTCGTAATCCAGAATGTTTACAATGCGGGAAAAATGTAATACGGGAAGAATTATATATCCGTAAAGACCAGAAATTACAATGTATAATAGATGCTTTGAAAATGAAAGGATATAAACTCGATGAAGAAATGGAGCCAATTTTAACTGTACCCGAATTTGATTCATTACGAGAATTGGATTTAGAGAAAACAGCTATAGCAAATAAAATTCGTTCTCTTTCGTTTATCTCCTTATCGGGATTCCAAGAAGGCGAAATATTTGTGACTATTCGCCTTTTTAAATAGTTTTAAACAGATAATCAATAATCTATAATACAAATTTTTTTTACATACAGAAAACTGATTAATGTAGGTGGTAATAACAATGAGCATCAGACAAAAAAGAATTTCACAAGATTATGCCCGATTAAAAAAATTATACAAAGAAGGGACTATAAAACAATTAAAAGCCTTTGATTCCCAAAAGAAAAGTATCGATCACTTGAAGATTTTATTGGTTGGACCAAAAGGAACGGCCTTTGCGAAAGGACTATTTAGGTTAGAAATGAAATTTCCCCGAGAATACCCGAACCAACCGCCATTTGTTAGATTACACACTCCAATATGGCATCCAAATTTCTGGCCCAAACCTTCAGAATACCCAGGACAAAGAAACATCTGTTTAGCTCTTGTTGATCCAAATTACATTGGAAAGAAAGGAGGATGGAGTCCCACTAAGACTGCTGTAACTGTCGTTCAAGCAATTACGTCCATGCTAAATACTGCCGGACAATATATTAACCCTACAGATGTGTTTAATAAAAAAGCTGCTTTAGAAATGATGAAAGAACGGAAAAAATTCGATAAAAAAGTGAAAAATTTAGTAAAAAAATACGCTAATAAAAAATGGTAAATACAGGTAATAGTAATGGTAAATGATAAAGATACTCCTGAAATTCAGGTATTAAAATCAAAATTAAAAACTGAAATACGTAAACAATTAAAGAACGAAATTAAGAAAGAAGTTCTTTTAGAAATTTATCAAGAATTGAAAAACGAAGAGACAAAAGAAGAAGAGATATTGGAGAAAAAAATTTTAGAAGATAATTCTCTAAGTTTGGAATTCAAGAAAATCGTAAAAAAAAACAGTGCGCAAGCAAAAAAAGAAGAAAAAATTGGAAAAAAAATAACATCTATCAAAGAAGAAGAAAAAACACAGATTTCAGCTAAAGCCATCTTAAAAATCGCTACTCATGCTAAAAAATATGCAAATGAAAACATAGATCGCTCCAAATGGGTGGAAGTTATCGGATTACTCGCAGGAAAGCTTGAAAATAATGGTGAAACACTTTTAATTGAAGATGCTTATCCAATGGGACATGGAAATGCAATCCATGCAGAAATCAAGGATTATAATAATTATATCCGTGCTTATACCGATTTGCAAAAAAAGGGATTTTTTATTTGCGGTTGGTATCACTCTCACCCATCCTATGGGCTCTTTTTAAGTTCAGAAGATATGGGCACACAAGCACGTTATCAAAAATTATGGAAAAAATCAGTAGCTTTGGTCATTGATCCTTATCAAATTGATGGACATTTATATGGGTTTAATATTTTCCGTGCAAATCTGAAAACTGCCAAATGGTATGAAGTGCCCTTTAGCATTAAAGGGAACATTACCCCTAATGTACTACCAGAACTATTAGATTTTACAAGCCCAATTGTAGATGGAAAAGATTTATTTTTAGAGTATGATGAATAGCTAAAATGAAGAATTTAAAAATGAAAATGAATCTAACCAAATTTATCGTTTATTTAATTGTACTCTTACTAAATTTCTTCATTGCACTTCTTACTGGAAATTCTCCAGCTGAATCTTTGAACGGCTTTTTTTCTTTCATTCTACTTGGAATTTGGATTTGTATTTCAATTGAATATGTCTCCAAAATTAAAAAATTACGGGAATATAATTCGTCGTTGAATAACTTTGCACTCATATTTGGAGGCTTAGGAATGGGAATTTTTTATGCTATCTGGGGAGATTTTACAACGATCTTAAGTGAAAATGCGAATTCTGGAGATATAAATTTCAATACTTGGATCATCCTTTTCGCTACTCCATATATGTTTATAAGTATGATTTTGTTGTTTTTGTGTCTCTCTAAATATACCAGCATCTATTTTGGAAACAAATCAATTTATGCAAGGACCTTTATCATATTCACAAGTATTTTTTACATTCTCATTGATTTTTTTTATCTTCTGATGAGCCAAGGAGTAATTTCTGATGCTATATGGATTTTTAATCCTGTAACTTCAGCACTAAATTTGCTAATTCTTCTGAATTTATTGACTTTAATTTTATATTTTATCATCATTATTGCCAAACGACGGCCTTCAACATCAAGATTTTCCATGAGCCGAGTCTCTAATCGATTAAGTAATATTGACCGTAGAATATCAGATGCAGATAATTTTGTAAACTTCGCTCGTAGCGGAGAACGTAATGCTCAAGCACAAGCGCGTCAAGAAAAAGAACGTAAGAAGCGTCAAAAAGAGAGAGAAAGAGAAAGGGCACGCAGTAAAAAACGCCAAGAACAGGAAAGAATTAAACAAACAAAAACAAAAAAGACTAAAAAATCATATTCTTCACCAAGAACTCAACGTTCTACTTCCACTTCTTCATCAAGATCTCAACAATACACTTCTAGTTCTTCCACATCATCAAGAAAAAAAGAACTTCTTCGTATGAGACCCAAAACCGGAGCATTAACTAAAGATGATTTTAAATGCATTTTTTGTTTTGAACTTCCTACCACTTCTGACGGGCATCGAGGTATTGTAGTATGCCCCAATTGTAGGTATCCCGCTCATGTTGATGAATTTAAAAATTGGATGCGAACTTCAAATTTATGCTCCCGTTGTGATGGAGTAATATCAAGCAGTTTTCGACGTAATCCAAAAGTAATTCCGGTCAAGGAATATTTACGGGCATACAAGTTTTGGAAGAAGAAATTCTAATCTATTTGCAAAAATACAATTATTGATTAAAAATGATCAAATTTTTTTTAGAAAAATACGAATTGCACCATTTTCTGAACTAAAACTAATTTAATCAAATTCTTAAAATAGAATGAAAAACATGAGGCAATTCTTATATAAGACAATTATATCCTCTTCATAAGTTGAAAAAAAGAATTTTTGCACTTATCTGGAGTCGATTTTAAACATGGTAAAAACTAAAAAAAGTTCAAAGAAAGTAAAAAAAGTAAAAAAAGTTGATTCTTTAGAAAGCATAATCGATTTAGGAATTTCCTTCCTAGAAAAAGGAGATGTATTAGAAGCAAGACATAATTTCATGGAATCTATAAAAAAATACCCATCTAAACCTTTAGGATTCATTCATATCGGCCTATTTAATTTAGAAAATGGTGATTTAATTGCTGCAAGTAATGATTTTCTAAAAGCAGCAGATTTGGATTCGAAAAATCCTGAAATTTGGATAAATCTAGCAAAAATTCATTTTAAATTAGAAGGACTTACAAGAGCATTTGGATATGCTCAAAAAGCATTAGATCTAATACCAACTAATCCAAAAGCACTATTTATTGCTGGATTAATTAAACTTTTCCAAATGGAACTCTTTTATGCAAAAAAATATCTAACTCAGGCAGCTAATAACGTAAAAGATCCAATATATCCTTTTGTGAAATTTTATTTGGGAATCCTATACGCAAAACAAGGACTATTTCTTAAAGCCGCTGAAAATTTTCGAGCTATTCAAAATAATCCTATTTTTAACGATATATCTACTAAAAATGGATTATATTTACAGAATAATTTAGGAATGGCTGAATATAGATTGGGAAATTTGATTAGCGCTGAGAAGACCTTTGAAAATATTACAAAAAATGCAAGTAATATCGATGCTACAATTTGGATTAACCTTGCTATGATTTATTGGAGTCAAGATAAAACACAAGAAAATTTAATCGCGCTTCGCAATGCTTACAAGAAAGACCCTAACAGTTGGCCGTGGATAAAAGAACTTGAAGAATATTTAAAATCAGGACAAGATGGATTAAAGGTAAAAATTCAAGGTTTATTGAAAGAAAATCCCGATGGAAAAAATGTAGGTATGTTTTTAGGGTGCGTTATACCAAACCGTTATCCATTTATAGATGCTGCAAGCCGTCATGTTTTAGATGCATTAAAAGTTGGAGTTGTCGAATTAGAAGGGGCAGGTTGTTGTCCTGCACCTGGTGTTTTTAGATCTTTTGATATAAATACTTGGCGCGTTTTAGGTGCTAGAAATATTACTATTGCCGAGGATATTAACCGAGACATGTGCATTATGTGCAATGGTTGTTATGGAACTTTGAATGATATAAATACAGATTTAAAAGAAGAAATTGAGAAAAGAGATAATGTTAATGAGAAATTAAAAGAAATCGGGCGTGAATTCAAAGGAACAATTGATGTAAATCATATTTTGTGGGTGTTATATGATGATGTAGGAATGAAAGGATTAAAAAAGAAAATTGTTCACAAATTAGATTACAATATCGCAATTCATTATGGCTGTCACATATTAAAACCAATTCATAATAAACCATGGAAAGATAGTTTTGAAGCACCTACTTTCTTTGATGATATAATGGAATTAACAGGTTCCAAAAGCATCCCCCATCAAGATAAATTGATGTGCTGTGGCGCAGGTGGGGGCTTAAGAGGCTCAATTAAGCAGGTTGCAGATGATTTTACACGGGATAAGATGGAATCTTATCGCAGTGCCGGTGTTGATATGGTTGTAGATTGTTGCCCTTTTTGCCATTTGCAGTTAGATTTGGGGCAAGTGGGGATAAACACTGATTTTAAAGATAAAATCGAGGAACCGTTTAAACTCCCTGTAATTTATTTTACACAACTACTTGGACTAGGAATGGGTTTGGATCCTTACAGTCTTGGACTTTTACGTACACCCCAACCAAAAGGTATCCCTCCATTTATTCCAGTAGTTCCGATGTTTACGAAATTTATAGATAAAATAGATTTTTAAATCATTTTTTTGATTAGTAATATTAGAAAACCCTTTTTTAGAATCAAGATATTTATTGAAATATTAAAAACAGAAAAACTAACAAGCTGAAAAAAAAATGTTGTTTCCAAAACTATCTAAAATCGTTGATGAGTCGCAAATAAAAATAGAGCATAAATTTCTCGTAAAAAAATATGAGCTAATGTTAGATCGGCTTAAATGTGTAGGATGTGGCCAATGCTCCATAGTTTGCCCACGAGATGCAATTTTATTCGGTCCCGCATCTAGAGTATACGAATCCAAACCAAAGGAATTAAATGCAGCAGTAGTTGATTCTATAGATGTAAAATTATGTGTTATGTGCGGTACATGCGTTTATTTCTGCCCATTTGACGCTCTTGATTTGCTATTTGATGGAGAAAATGTTAAAATTGAAGAATTGGATATATCCAAATTTCATTCTCTCCCGAAATTAGAATCGAAAATCGTTAATTGTTCAAATATTAAAAGAGATGCTAAAATTTACTGGGAAGGAGAAACCAAAGTAACTTACGAAATTGAGAAGGATGAAGTTGAATTTAAAAAAAATTACTTGAATAAATGCCCAGGAGATTGTAATAAATGTAAAGATATTTGTCCTACTGATGCAATCAAATTCAAGGAGATGGCAGATGCATGGGAATCCAAAATTTTAATAGAGATCGATGATGAAAAGTGCATTAATTGCAGTGCGTGTATGTTGGTCTGTCCTCAAGATTACTTTAAAACAATATGGAGCGAAATTCACACCTCTGGTCCTTATAATGACATGTTCTGGGATCCCATCAAAGAAAAACTCTTAAAACAAGAAGTTAAATTCACAGAAGAGTAATTTTAACCCGTTTTTTTTCGTTTTTAGTTTAACCTCATTTTTCTTAGTCAATTTTTTAAGATCTAAACACTCTTATAAAATTATTATGACCCTTACTATTAATTCAACACTAACATTGGCTAATTCTATGAAAATGCCAATTTTTGGATTAGGGACATATCTTCTAACAGGTAACCTTGGGCAAAAAGCCATTGAATTTGCTTTAAAAATAGGTTATAGATTAATTGATACGGCAACTCTCTATAAAAATGAAAAAATAGTGGGAAATGCATTAAGAAATAGTAAAATCCCTCGGAAGGAAGTTTTTATTACCTCTAAAGTTTGGAATTCTGATCAAGGATATTCACGCACAATAAATGCTTTTAATAAAAGTTTAAGCAATCTTGGTGTTGATTATATGGATTTATACCTCATTCATTGGCCAGTAGACGGGAAATGGAAAGATACTTGGCAAGCCTTAGAAGAACTCTATAATAAAGGAAAAGTTCGCGCCATTGGGGTAAGCAATTTTTACATAAATCATTTAGCGAAACTTCTTCAAATCGCTTCGATTAAACCCATGGTAAATCAAATTGAATTCCATCCCTTCTTGTATAAAAAAGATGTTTTAGAATTTTGTCAAGAAAAGGGGATTGTAATCGAATCTTATGCCCCCCTTACTCATGGATATAAGTTTAAGGATGTTAAAAGTCCCCAATTTTTACAGATGATGGAAAAATACAATAAATCTGCTGCTCAACTCATGTTACGTTGGAATATTCAACATGGAACTGTAATTATTCCAAAATCTATTAAACCGACTCACATCAGAGAAAATGCAGACATATTTGACTTTTCAATTTCAGATGATGATATTCAACTCCTCAATTCGATCAATGAAGATTTCCACAGTGATTGGGATCCTTCCGACTAGAAAAGTAAAAGAATTATAGTTAGAAAAAATATATTAATTCATGGAAGAAAAATCAAATAAATTGAAATTAATCCTATCTAAGGATAATCATTCGCTTTGGTTATCAATTGGATTACATCTTTTTCCAGGAATATTAACTGCACTGGCCTATTTTCTTGTTGCTCAATTATTTTGGAAAAATAACATCCCTATTGTATTTGCTTTCTATGCTGTTCTTATAGTCATTCTCATTCCGTTAGAGTTAGGAATAATTCTATTCAGTAGTAAGAAGAAAACCGACTTAACAGAAAATTATATCTCAAAAATAAAACTTCCTTCAATTATATTGAATACAAATAAGAATTCCAAAAAAGTAGTTATACTTTTTTCTTTTCTCGCTTTGTTTTGGGCAGTTCTAATAATGGGTTTTGTTGACAAGCAACTCGGTGTTTCTAATTGGATTCTTCAAAATTGGTTTAACTGGCTTCCGGAATTTTATGATATGACCGGAGTGCATACCAATCCTGAACTATATTCAACCGGAATACGGGTATTAGTTTTAATTCTAACTTTAATTTTCGGAGCAATAATCGCACCTTTTATTGAAGAAATTTATTTCCGAGGATTTCTTATGCCCCGACTTGTAAAAAATAAATGGTTTGCACCCGTTCTTCAAACTGTGTTATTTGCATTATATCATTTATGGACTCCATGGATGGTACCCATTCGTGTTTTAGCAATTTTCCCATTGATCTTTTTGGTTTGGTGGAAGAAAGATATAAAAATCGGAATTTATTCTCATATCGCATTGAATCTATTAGGAGATGTGATAATGGTTATTCCTTTGTTTTTCCCTTAAACTATTTTCTTTTTTCTTAACTTCTTTTTTTCTTTTTTTCTTTTTTTTATTATTCAGAATTTTTTAAGCGTAGAAAAAAAATTGGTTCGATCGAAATATACTTCATTTCTCTTTACTTTTCTTTTACATAAAGGATCTAATTCTACAATATCCATCCCATATTCAATAATTTGTTCAGATCCAATCGGGATCGTAGCTTTCCACTTGAAATTAAACCCTTTTTCAGTGGGAAAAAATTCGATAAGCTCCCATTTCCAATTTGGATTTCTCTCCAATAGTTTCTTAAAATATTTCAAAAGGTGTTTGCACCCATTAATGCCTTCAGGATTTGCAGGGTCCCGATAATATGTATCGTCTGAGTAGAAATCAATAAGTTTTTCGGGATTATTTCCAGTCCATGCTTTTAACCATTCTTTGCAAAAAAGTTCCAGATTTTCAATTTCATCCTGATTGCCCAAATTTTCTGCTTCTCTCACCATTATTATTGAACACCTAAGAAATGCTTGTAATCTTTTTTTTTATATCTTTCGTTTAACAATAGAAGCGTTTTTTGGGAATTATGAATTATAGTAATTAACTATTTTTAATATGGCTCCGAGCGGTCAGAGTGGTCTTTGACGCCGGACTTCAAATCCGGTCTATCCTCAAACGATTGGGGGTTCGATTCCCCCTCAGAGCCGCCATTCTTGTCTGCTAAATAATTATTCTCAAAATGATAATCCGGAAAAGAAGATCTTGTGGGTTTAATTTAAGAGGAAAAAATGGTTATGAGAATTATCTCATAAATTATTACGGATTATTCAACTTAAAAGAAAAAATAACAGAGATTATTATTACTTCTTATCATTTATCGCTATTTTATTAATTTTGGCTGCCTTCTTTTTACTAGCTCGATTAGTTTCAGATTTTTTTTTACGGATTGTATTCTTCGCCATGTTAATATCGACTCCTATCTGGAATAAAGGAATATATCCAATAATATTTTCGATTTTTTGCTATAATGGGAAAAATTTTTTTCCAAATTGATGAAAACTTTTAAATTATAAGAAGAGATACTGCCCTCCTCAGCTAAATTTTTTCATCAGCCTCAGAAATTAATGTGGACTTCTTTTCCAAACTCTTGTTATTCCATACATTAATCACACTCAATAAAGATACAAAACCTACAGTTGCAATTGCAATTAAAGTTGAGGACCAGTAAATATCGTTTGTATACCAAATTTGCCCCGTGTGCGTGGTTACTGCTTCATTTGTATTGAGGATCGCTAAAATTGGGATTTGAATCACGATTAACCCATACATTATGGCTACTTGATACCAAAAGCTCTTCTTTTTCATGATCTCGGTATCTTCCACATTCTTCTTTTTAGACAAGTAAACTGAGAAGCATAACATGTATGTGAACACACATAGATACCACCCTAGAAAATTTGATAGAGGAATCCCAAAATAAGGACCTCCTTGAAACCATATCCATGTGTTTTCGATGGTTGCCCAAGTGGGGTCTAACACAATGTCTATCATGACTGTGACAAACGTGGATATTACTGGAAAGATGATGACATTCCATCCTTGTAGCTTATTACTATAATTATTCAGTAATATTGATGTGGTATTCCACGAAATGTATCCTAAGGCAAAGTATGCTGGGGCAATTAATATCGGAGCATGCAGGAGGTATGGACCCAAACCATCTGCATATACATAAAATCCAAATGGAAAACCCGTTAGAATGCTGAGATTTTCATAGAACAACCCAAATACTGTGGCTAAAGCAAAAAAGATGGTAAGATCTTTTAGACTATACCTTGAAGACCCATGTAGATAAGTGAATACTGTCAATCCAATCCCAATTGTTGCAGCTTGCAAGACTTTCCCGCCAAAAATGTGAACTAGGATGTTCACTAAGGTATATAGTATTATAACTGCTATGATAAGCTTTGATTTTTTTTTTTCGGACATTTTAAATCCTTCCCATATAATGAAATGTTTAGTTATACATTACAATTATATTCTAATTTATAAATGTATATTCTAATATAAATGTTATTTATTTTTAAACTACCCTTCTTTATATATATTGATAGTTAGAAAATGAAAACTGATAGACGATCAAAACGTACCCAGAAATGGATGCAGGATGCACTACTGGAATTGATGAAAGAACTTCCTTACCATAAAATTTCCATATCCAAAATAACCAATAGGGCCGATATTGCACGTCCCACCTTTTATATTCATTTCAAAACAGTCGATGATCTGCTGATCTCCTGTATTGACATTGTGTTTGAAACATTTACAGGAACCATGTCTTCCTTTCTTGAAAAGAGCCCAGAAGTAAGTTTAGACCTTATTTATGTGATTCTGGGTGAATTTGAAAATCAAAAAGAACTCATTGGAAACTTACTCAGAGCAGGGAAAGAGTATTTGCTCCTCAAGCAATTCCAGCATTATATCGGATATTTGACTCCACTCCTTCTTGATAAACTCAAATTAAAATTCGAACCCACGCTTCTTCTATACCTAACTGAGTATTTCACAGGGGGGCTTTTCACCGTGTTGAAAAGATGGATGGAAGAAGGTATGGTTCACTCAAAAGATGTTATCGCTCAATATCTTTATTCCATGACGGAGTACAATATCAAACATGCGATTCAGGGAAAATATGATAAAATTTTTTCAAATTGAATTATCAAACTTTCTTGATTCCTTAATTTTGATCGAGAATTGAGTATGAAGTAGAGAATTGAAGATAGAATCTTTAAATATTTTTTTAAGGGAGAATCTTCCAAGTCTGATATTTGCCCATCCCGTGGTCAAAAGTGATTGACACAAGCAGAAGACTGGGATGAATTCCAGTGTACACAGTGTGAGTATCAATTTGATGTGTCAGGATTCGATTCCCCTCGAGAGCCGCTCTTAAAGTTTAACTATTGTTTAACACTTAAATACCAAATATTTTAGCTGATTTTTTAACACTTATATCGATTAACTATAGTTAAACTAAACCCTAATAGCGGGTAAATTTGGCAAAAAAGAAACCTTGAGTATGATGTTTAGCAGGAAAAATTCGCCCCAATCCAATAATTCTTTTTTCTTGAGTGGAAATCAATGTTTTTAGAGATTCATTGATAAAATATGGAGGAGAAATACCTTTAATTAAAGGTTGAGGGGTCAAATCTTGAAACCAAGGCTTGTTAATTAGTTTAATTATCTGATATTCCCCTTCCTCGGGATATAAACTGCAAGTTGCATAGACCAAGGTCGTTCCCATTTGTATATAATTTTTAAGCTGTTTCAAGATTTTTTCTTGAATAATGACATTTTTTAGCAAAATGTGTTTATTTTGGTGCCACTTCATCTCAGGATCATTTAAAAAAGTACCTGATCCCGAACATGGAGCATCTAACAGAATTTTATCAAACATTTGTCGCTCAGAATTAACTCCAACTCGCAAAGGTAATTTAGCTCCATCCCATTGGATGAGGTGGGTGTTTTTTGTATTCAATTGATCCAGTAATTTTTTAGTTTTTTTAAGACGGTCTCGGTGGATATCCCCGCTGATGATTACGCTTTGAAAGAAGGTCAATTCTTGGATTAATCTTGTTTTCATCCCTGGGGCGGCAGCAACATCAAGAATTAGTTCCAAAGGTTGCGGATCGATTAATAAACATGCTATAACTGCGGATTTATCTTGAAAAATTATTTTATTTGATTGATATAATTGAGATTTTGAGATAAGATTACGTTGATCCATTGGAATATGAATTAGAAAGGGGATATCAGAATCAGTTTTAGTCTTAATCCCATTTTGATGCATATATTGAAGACATTTATCTCTGGTTAAAGTAACCAATTTTTCATCATTTCCTTTGTCGAGAACTATTCTGAGCGTGATAAAATTTTGATCCTTAAAGGGATTCATTGCTTTAGCATTGGCTTGTATTTTTTGTTCCGACATGACTGGGATTAAGTGTTCCACAAAAAAAGAAGGAACTGCTTGAGATATGCTTATTTTTTCTGATAAGGATTTATTTTTAAGGGCTATTTCCCAAGAAAAATGGCTAAATTTCTCTAAGAATTGGAATAAGAGGGAATTCCAAACTGGGATTGTATGATCAGGGAATGTTGCCTGGAGATCATCAAATTCTTTTTGAAGATATTTATGTGACACGTGCTTCCAATGCATGCAATATACACAATAGTACAATTCGGACCGCTGTAAATCTGTTATTGAACCCAAATTCAAAGCACGTAAGGTTTTTTGAGTAGCAAATTGAATTTTATTAAACCATCTTATGATTCCTCGTAAATCCTTTAAAATCACTGAATAGGTTTTCTGAGGGATAAAATGTTTATCATCCCGATTATGTAGCCTAGATTCTAATGAATAATTGGAGTATTCCAAATAATCCGTGAGAATTTCGAGACATTTTTTTAACGCGTAAGGTTCCACTATTATTTATATAGGAACACTCTCCTATTCATATAATTATCGAAATATAATTTTTATACTCCCATCGATTCCCCCTCAGAGCCGCCATACAATAATTTCACAAGTAGATATTTTATGAAATCTCAGGAATTGGAAAAAAATTTTTTGAAAATTATATAGATATTTTGTTAGCCAGACATTAAACCAAGATAAGAAGGTTAATAATGGAAGATCCCTTGCTTTACTCTATTCTCTTCTCATACATTACAAGTCCAGATGGGGTAATCCGAAGCTGTTGATATCCATTTTTAGATAAAAAATTTTTATATGGATACCGATAGAAATATTTTTTAATTTTGAAAAGTAATAAAAGTATGAATAAATTAGTCATTTTTCTTTCTTACTTCTCTAAATCAAGAATTTCTGAATTCCTCACACATTATAATATCTCTCATAAGAAATCGGGAGATAATTTCATTAACAAATTGATGGAACACCCAAATTTTAACGAAAACTCATTGTTTGATAATATTTTAAAGATAGAATTACAAAATTTCTGTGAATCGGTACGTATTCCATCAAGTGGGAATAAAGACATAGTCTGGGATCGGATTAGCGATTTTTTGGAGAAAATTGAAATAAAAACGGTAGATAAATTTCAAGCAAAGGACCATCCATATGAATTTCTTTTGAAAACTATCGATAATGATGATGTACTACTACGAAATGCACCAAGAATGGTCTTCGTAGATGCATTACATTTTGCTGAAAGATTTGATCATGCATTCTTTTATAAAGAGTTAAGCGAAGGAGGAACGATCTGCTTTTGGAAAAATTCAGGAGAAAAAGAGATTATTGAGAAAAAGGGGGAATTAATACAGAAATTTAATACTAAACATCCCAAAGTTCCTTATGAAATATGTCATACTGCATTTGAATATTGTTCAGACGCATATGAAGAAGCTAGAAAATTAGTAGATCAATATTTAAAGCGTTTTAAAGACTATCATAACCACCGTTCGAATGAAAAGCCAACTGCGCCATTTGAAGCTAAATTTCTAGCTAAATACACCAAATTGAGAAAAGAAGATTGCGGGATATTTGATTATATTTACATTTATCATTATGTAATGTAGGATTTTTTTTTTATTGGTTATTGAAATCGAATTGATACCGATAGTATCAAAATATTTTTCAATTCCCCCTCAGAGCCGCCACCTTCTGTTATTTCATTGATATGTCTCTAGTCTTCTCAAGGCCATGTAAGGATGATCTCTATACACTTTTTATCATTTATTCTCTTCCTTCTTAACTTTCGTGTTTTTTCTTGCTGATAAGATAGATCCTAACATCTTTCCTATTGCCTTAGCTTTATTTTGAACATCGATTCCATATTCAACGGGTCGATTTTTTTCAGCTAATTCAGACGTAGTTAAACCCATATTAGCGAAAACATTACCAACCACACAATTATGACCAAATCCACAGTCATAACATTGCTCATGCCCTGAATCTGTGAAAGTGGCAATAACTGCCATTTTATTACTAAGCATCATTTTTTCTATAAATTTAGTGGATTCTTGTTTATCACTGTCACGATTCAGTCCAACAGCAATACCCAATTTACCTGCGAACAGAAAAGATTCACGGTGTCGTAAAGAAAAAGTTCGTTCCCAAAAAACATGTCCAATAGCGTTTAACACACCATAATAATTAGATCCCCCAAAAACTAGGGCATCAGCTTCATTTATTTTATTTACAATTGCTTGAAAATCATCATTTTGTACACATTTATTATTTTTTGCACATTTAAGGCACCCTAAACAACCTTTAATATCCAATTCAGCTAGATGAATCATTTCATAATCAATACCAGATTCTTCTAGAATATTTTTAACGATTCTTTTTGAATAAGAAGCTTTTCTCCCACTACTACTGATACCTATAATTTTCATTTTCTGTTAACTCGTTATCTCAGTTTGTTATTCTGCTTTAAATATTTTATTTGTTTCCTTTCGATTCCTAACAATTTTATTAAAGAACAATCCATTATGGAGTTTTTATATTTGAAAATTCAATGATAGAACTCTTCGATATTTTTTAAGACTAAAGAAGTTTAACCATTCATTTTTATTATAAAATTTGATAAATTGTCAAACTAAGCTACAACCACGAATATGCTAGAATAGATACACGATGAATAATATCGACTATGAAAACATCCCATAGCTTAACACTTGGAAAACAAGAAAACATATTCCCCCTCAAAGCCATTAAAAACTTATTACAACCCTTTTTTCATGATATAATGAAAATCTAATTCAAAAAAAAAAAAATTATTAAATAATTTTTAATCACCTAAACCAATTCTACTCCTCTTTCTTGATAAAAATAAGTAAAACCATCAGAGCGATGAGTCCAATATCTTTAATTCCAAGAATTCCTCCCACCAGAATAAGGATACGTGCAACTTTCCGATTCATTGCTAGTAAAATGCCTCCAGCGATAAGAATAATCCCCGAAAGTATATAGAACACTATTATGTCAGTTTCAATACGTTCATTTTTTTCTCATACTTTGCTTCTTTCATAATTTTAAATACACATAGTTTTAAAACCCAGAATTATATATAATAATGTTAAGGTAATAACTGATGGAAAATTATATCATTGAATCCAAGAATGAACGCTTAACTCGAAGAATTTCAAAATTTCTTAGAGATTGGGAACATTTTCAATATTTAATTAAAAAAGGACATCATCCTTTGGATATCACTGATAGTTTAACACATAACATGTTTCAATCTATTCGTATTGGACTTGAAAACAAGTATCCTGATGCATCGAAACAAGAAATACATGAAAAAATGAAGAAGCTAATAGAAATTGATCATAATTTAAAAAAAATGAGGAGAAGAACATCAAATGGCAGAAATTGAAAATATCCTCTCCAGATTAGAGAAAATTATATCAGAAATTCAGCTAGATTATGTTATTATCGGAGGATTAGCAGCAATTATTAGAGGAAGAGCTCGAACGACAACCGATATTGATCTAATTCTTGAAAATAATCCAGAAAAAATTTCAAAATTCCTTGAAAAATTAGAAGATAATAATTTTGATGTACTTCATGAGCAAGTTCAAATGGCATTTAAAGAAAGCACAAATGCATCAATTTTTGATAATTTATCAGTAATGCGGTTGGATATTAAAATAGCAAAGAAGCCTATCGATATAGAAGCACTTAATACATGAGTCATTGAACCTTATAATCAAATGAATCTTAAAATAGCTTCAGTTGAATATATCCTACTTGGTAAAGTTTGGTTTTTAGGCGATATTTCTGATATCCCTGATTCCGAATTACTCGAATATAATGATATTATTGATTTTCTTAATGTTTTTGCTAATAATAAGGACTCTTGTGATCTGAATTGGTTAAAAAAAAAAGTTTCTTTGATGAAATTATCTTCTACATTAGATAGGCTATTAGATTTTTCAAAGAAATTAGCATTTTGATTAATTTTTACTTGACCTCGAGGGCCACCAAGAACCAGAGCAGATATTATATTTATTTTTTATAAATTTAAGTAGTTAAATATAAATAGTTAAATAGTGTTTTTCTTTATTATGGTACAAAAAACAATCTCGCTAACACCTGAAACCTATAAACGTCTAAAATCAAAGAAAAAACAAAATGAATCATTCTCAGAGTTAGTGGATCGATTATTAGATTTAAAAAAAGAGCCGAATGATGAAGAAGATTTTAAATCTTTCGCGGGAGTTTTAGCTGAAGATGATGAATGGGATAAAATTGAGAAAATTCTCGAAAAAGCACGACAAATTCCACGAAAAAGTTTAGATAACCTAAATTTGGAGAAATTATAATGGTCGTTATAGATTCTGATTTAATTATCAGTTACTTAAGAAAAAAACCAAAATATGCAGTAGAATATTTGAATGAACTATTCAATAAAGAAGAAAGGTTGAAAACAACCATTTTTAATTATGCAGAATTGCTTGAAGGTGCATATTTAACTAATAATGTCCCAAAAAACCTTAGGTATATTAAAGACTTTCTTGCGAAGTTTGAAATTCTATCTTTTCAATTAATTGATGCAGATTTATTTAGTCAAATTCACGCGCAATTACTCAAAAGTGGGAACCCTGTCGGAGATATGGATGTATTGATTGCAAGCATAGTTCTTAATCAAAGTGAAATATTAATTACTCGTAATACAAAACACTTTAGTAAGATTCCTCTATTAAAAATTAAAGATTGGAGTCAAAATTCATCTCATTCTTCTACAAATATCAACACAAACAAATAATAATATTTTTTATCTCGTAATTACATTGTAATTATATGGAAATAATAAAAACTAAACTGATTCAAATTGGAAATTCTAAAGGAATAAGAATCCCCAAGCATATTTTGGAAAGATTGAATCTTAAAAATAAGATAGAACTTATTATTGATGATGAAACCAAGCAAATCCATATAAAATCAATCAATACTCCCCGGAAAGAATGGGAAGAAGCTTTTAAAAAAATGCATAAGATTGAAGATGATGAACTTCTAATCGATGACGGATTTGATTTGGAAGCATGGGATTGGTGATTTAAAATTCCTGTGAATAAAATTGAACAATATTCGGTGTATTTATTAAATTTAGATCCCACAATTGGTCATGAAATTAAAAAAACTCGACCATGCGTAGTGATTTCTCCTAATGAGATGAATAAATATTTAAAAACTATAATTTTCGCACCAATGACAACAAAATCTCATGACTATCCCACTCGAGTTAAATTAAGGTTTGCAGGTAAAACGGGATGGATTGTCATAGATCAAATTCGCACAGTAGATCGACAAAGGTTTATTAAAAAATTGGGAATATTGGATGCAAAAACCATTAATGAAATTAAATAAAAAATCCAAGAAATGCTGGTGGATTAGTATAAAAGTTTTAAGTATCTACTAAATATACGAAGTTTAACCCGATTTACCTTCAGAACAACTGTTTTCTTTTAAATGAAAGAATTTTATCCATTTGAGGCTCATTTTAGAGAACAAAACAAAATTGATATCTTATAACTGTAAATAATTACTTATAATAATAATAATGATATCTTATAATAGTAATAACGATGAGTGATACCACAAC
>JAUWOE010000282.1 GCA_030612265.1 Promethearchaeum sp. | reverse complement strand
AATGGAAAAGATGTATCCAAACTAAGTAAATATCAATTTTATGCATTAGGGGATGCTGTTTCGTGTCCAGGGGAGATTGTAAATTCTTTTA
Source organism: Promethearchaeum sp. (assembly GCA_030612265.1). Lineage (GTDB taxonomy): Archaea > Asgardarchaeota > Lokiarchaeia > Sigyniarchaeales > Promethearchaeaceae > Promethearchaeum. The sequence continues at coordinate 4,357 of JAUWOE010000282.1, read as the reverse complement.
ATCCTACCCAAATGCAAAAATATCTAAGTAATATCAAATCAGATGGAGATGAAACTTTATGACCACTATGATTCCTCCGATTGTTGCGATAAATCAGAAAAAAACACAACTTTTAGTAGAAATGGCAAATGAATTCGCTCTTGAAGCGGAATTTATCCACCAAATTCTACCAGAAGTACGAGACACCCTTAGACCAATGATTCAAAAACTAGTTAAGAGGAAACTGTTTACAAGAATTGCAGCTGTTGACGGATCGAACAATTCCGATAATCTCGCCTTGATTAATAAGAATTTGTGTGTTTATTCTTCTGCTGGAGTCATGGGCGATGTACGAAATATTTCAAAATCGCTCTTATGTTATGGTATCGAAGCTATCTCGAAAGCTAAGTACCATCATCTATATCCTGTGATTCAACGGGATCGAATGGAATTGCAAATGATTTATGATCTTACTAATCATGAATACAATCCTGAACTCATTCTAGCTGATGGATCGATTTTAGCCTCACAGCTTTGGTTAATGAATATTCAAGCCCACCAATTAGATATCGAACAGATTAGGATTGTTAAAGAAGTGTTTAAAAGATTCGTGGATATTAAAAACCCGCATTCCTTATATAACCAAGTTTTAAGCAAGATCGCTCAAAAAATGATCGTGTATATACCGAAAGAATCAACTAGTAGAACCTTTCTGAGAAGATATCTCCCTACTTTGATTCCTGAAGATTTGTATACAAATATTCATGATATTCAGATTATGCATCAAACTCTATGTCCAGGTGAATATATTGGACCCATTCCTTTTAAAAATTTAATCATTGGGAATGCTCCTTTACGTTCAGGCACTCTTGCTGCAAATATCGATATCACCTTTTTTAAACCATTTGTTCCAGGGTCACGTGCTATTAAGATCCAAACCCATCGCAACCATCGAAATCAGCTCTCGAGAATCTTAACAACCATTTCGCACATTTATAATACCCAAGCACAAGTACCTTATCACCTTATTGTAGCTCACAATAAAGCCAAAGCATTAATTCCGTCCCTCGGAGATTTACGTGAACAACTCTTCCGCCAAGCCATTAGTCAAGCTGAAACGGAGATCCAGAAACAAATCTTGCGAGAAACCTTCGATTTAGGACGCATGCTATAAAATCTAAAGAAAGAGGATATAACTATGAATAACAGACCAAGTAAATATTTCATTCGTTGGAAGATACCAATTGTAAGTGGTACAGTAAAACCTACCATTTATTCTGAAATAAAAAAAGGACGAGGAAAAATAAAGCAGTTTACCGAGAATTCGATTAATATTACTCTCTATCGACAATCTATTGAATTTCCTATTGAAATAGATAGCATCAATCCTATATTAGCATCGAATGCAATTATTCCTTGCTTGATTAACTTATGCAACTTGCTTCAAATGAAATATTTCTGCAATTTAGGAGAAGCAAAAATTGTAAAAAGTAATATTCCTGAAGATTTGATCGATTTAATGAACAATAACAATGATGAATCACCTATGAAATTGGACCAAGAAATTTCCTATATTTATGTCTGATTTTATAGATCAATCAATATGATCTACCATATTTTTTAGAATTTAATCTCTATATCTGAATTATGGAAATTTAAAAATTACATCCTTTTTATACTTCAAAGGAATACTAATCATAATGCTGTCAACAGTCTCTTTCTTCAGTTTTGAAGGGAGAATTTTATCATTAGAAATTATTTCTATTAGATGTTTTTCAATTGATCGATAAACGTTCAACCCTGAAGTTGTTAAATAGCATTTATTATTTACAAATTTAAACAAAATTCCTTCAGATTCCAAAATTTCGTTATTTAGGCTATTTTGATCTATCGGAATAGCATTCTCTTGAAGTAATTTGATCTGTCGAGGTTTTATTGATTGAAGTTCTGATAATTCTATGTAGGAGTTACTAAGGGGGGATTTATAAAAACGAATTCTGAAAATCAAATAATTTTTAGTGTTCTTTTTTTTTTCTCGCGCTATGTGTGTGTGTGTTTCGGTTTAAGCGTTATAATTAAATATGGAATCTAAAATATCTTTAAATACATCCATATATCCTGAAAACCCTTCCTTTTTAATCCATACTAAGTGAAGTTCTTTTAAATTTTCTATACAATCTTCAATTTCTTGCTTGGTTATATTATTTTTTCTTGCATTTTCTTGCATAACTTCATCATAATTAACATTAATTTCTTTCATTTTTTCACGATATTTTTTTAAAGTTCTTTCAGTATAATTTGTTCCCATGTATTTATTTACAACTATATGTTGATTTGAAATAGAGTTTATTAATTCTTTTTGAAGATTTGATAATTTTGAAGTAATTTTTTGCTTTCTATTTTCTACTAGTCTTTTTCCTTCAAATAATATAGATTTTATTAGATATTGATTTAATTCATGCGGTTCATGGTAGAAAGAGGATAAAATTGTCCGTAGACCTAACCTTTCAATTTTGGATTTCGTATCAGGAATTAGAAGATCCAGTTCTTTTCTTGGTAATTTAAAAGAATATAACCATGTGTAGTATTCTAAAATATCATCCAACGAAACTATTCGGTTTAGAAATTTGTTAATAAATTCATCTGAAAATTGAATTATTGTCTTGAAGTCGGATTTTTTATTGATTTCTTCTTGATTATCTGTAATAAAACCGGGATAATGAGTTTTTCCACTGAATGAAGTGCTATCTTCTCCCATTAATAACAAATTTTTGTCAATCAATTCACTAATTCCTGGCTCAATTAAATCATAGTCTATATCAAACATATTTGATATCAACAATAAAATATCATTATTGATTTTTGAAGCAACATCACTTCTAATTAAACTATGAGAATAATAAGGACCTATGTAATATTTGAAATTAAATTCATCCAAAAAGAACATGGTGCATATTTTCTCTCGATTTATAAAAAAAGCTATAATTTTTTTTTCAGTTTCTATAGAAATATGCCCCTTTTTTGTAATTATTGAAAAAGATTTTTGAAGATTTTCTTTTTTACTTGAATCATAAGGTTCATTTTCTTCCTTTTCAATAAATTTCTGATCTAAATTTTTAGTAATCTCATTTGAAATAATTTCCCTCGATTCAATCCGGAATTGATCTGGCAATTTTTTAAAGAATTCAAGCAGCACAGGTAAAAATTCATCCTCATTCATTCCTAGCATTTTCGCAACCATACTAATTTCTATTCTACTTGATAAACTTAAGATTTGCTTGAATTTTTCTATTAAAGGTTGAGAATTATCATCTAAAATGTCTGTTTTTGGTAATAAATTAATTCTTTTTACCACTTCTTTAGTGAGATTATTAAAAAATGATTCAAAATCAAAAAAATCAATTTTTACACCAACTTTAGATGAGAGCAAAGGCGGAATATCATCTTCATTATGAAAAACAGGAATAATTTTTTTTTTCGTTTTGAATGCAGCAGTCCATTCCGATTGACATGGTTCGGATTTACGAAAATTTGGAGAACATAATAATATCATTATCTGAGTTTTTTCTAAGTGATCGTTCATATATTTAACAATGTCTCCTGAATTATCACGTTCCCAATAGAAAACAGAAGATATTTCTGGAATATTTTCTAATTTTTGTACAATATCTTTTAATCGAAAAACTTCCTTATCATTTGTTGCGTAACTAACAAAAATATTAACAGAATCGCTTTTCATTTCATTCATATATTTTATTTTTCTTCAACCTTAAAATCATTTTAGAAATTTTGTATGCTCTTTTTTTTTATATGTTTTTACAAGAAAATTATTTCATGGCAACAACTACCGAATTTTGCGAAGATCTTAGGTTATTCTGTCAATATTGGGAAAATATGGATGAAGATAAAATTGTGGGATACTGCAGGAAAAATTTACTAAAGCCCGTGAGAATAAGAAAAAAGGATATTTGTCAATGTATTACAGGGAAAATAAGACAAGAAAGTCAAGGTGGTAATACCCAACCCAATTCCATGACAGTTGTAATTTAAGGTACAACCTTTATTTGTTTCCTTTTTTGATATTTTCAATCTTTTGGGAGCATTTTCTAACTCCTTCAGGCTTTTTTATAATGGAGTAAATAGAGAGCAATTTTTTCCATATATTTTGTCATCACAATCGATTTCAAGGGCTTTACTCAATGCTTTATCAGCTTTTTGATATTTTTTTTCCATATAATCATTATCTATGTAATTCAATTTAAAATCTTTCTTTCCTTGCTTTTAAGTTTTTATTTTCTCACATTTTTTACTAAATTATTCTAAACAACCAATATAGAGCGGATAACGTTTATTGTAACACCGTCCCAGAAATTCATCC
>JAUWOE010000128.1 GCA_030612265.1 Promethearchaeum sp. | reverse complement strand
CGGAACACCTCATTTTCCAAGTTCAGGAATTGCATCTGTTGATTATGAATTAATTTTTAATAATTTACCAGGAATTTTTTGGGAAGGATCAATGACTAATCATTATGAATCAGAATATGGATTTACAATTGATACAACCACAATGGCTGATGGATCGTATTCATTACATTCTGTGGTTACAGATAATATGGGTAATCGAGGTCATCCTTGGCATAATATAGAAATTGATAACTATGATGATGGAACTTATGTAAATCCACCTTCAATTGAGTTGATTTCTCATAATCTTTCAGAAAATGATAAAGTAATGGGAGATGAGATTTTAACATTAAATATAACTGATGATGTTGGAATTTTTACTTCGTTAATAACGATAGATGGAACAGGTTGGGTTCTTGAAGAAGCCTCAAATCCCGATCCAGATCTTTATGATTTTAATTGGACAACTGAAATATATAATGAAGGTTATCATTTCGTTACTGTTACTTCGTGGGATTTGGATGGTCACGACACAACTGAATCATATGATTTTGAAGTTGACAATCGGCCGATAGGAAATCCACCTGAGATTTATATTATCGATCCTAGTGTTCCCGAACAGATAATCGAAAACTGGTTTACATTTAAAGCTAATGTAACAGATGATTTTAGGATTTCATCAGTTCAAGCTCAAATTGATAATCGCGTTGCAGAAGATATGATATATAACGAAGCCTCAGGATTATATGAATATAATTATGATGTTTCAACACTTTACAACGGAACTCATACATTTAAGGTCATTGTATATGATTTTGATGAAAATCAACATATGGTAGAAAGTTCAATTGATTTCATTGCAATTACTACTAACTATGAAGATTTGAATGACCCTCCTAGTTATAAAAATCTAATTCCTGGTAATTTTGATAATGCATCCGATATAGTACATGGAGAAGTGGAAATATCTGTTGAAGTAACAGATGATCTTGGAATACAAGGAGTTCAAATAACAATTTCAGAAGTAACTGGTCTAGATGATATAACAAGTTATCCAACATATCCTGGGGCTGTAGATGAAAATGATCTTTCTGTTATTTTAGGATATCCTCAAAGTATGAACGAAGGTAGTATTGATGGTGTTTGGACAACATATACGAATACATTAGATACAACAACTACTACAGATGGGCTCTATTTGGTTGAAATTGATATTGGGGATGTTGATCCTTTCGGTCATGTTACTACTGCGCGATTTTTAATGATCATTAATAATGACATGAATGATCCCTTTGCACAAATACCTGGTTTCGCTATTGAATATTTCATTGGTTGCATTGGAATTTCAATATTGGTTGGTTATTTGACAATAAAACGAAAACTTAAATCAAAATAACCTTTTTTTATTTTTAATATTTTTTCCTTTTATTTCTTATCTGAAATTAACTTAAAATAAATTCTAGCTCTTAATTTTAAATATATCTTGTAATTTTAGTAAAGAAATTCTTGGTAGTTTGAAATTTATTTAGATCAAATTTTCATTAGCCCATTTCTTTGTGATTTTTTTGAAATCTTCTGATGTAAAAGTCTCATCATAAAAAGTAGGTTTTAATTCTTCTTGGGCAAATATATCCAGAGTTTTTTGAGGAATTTTCTCTTTGAATACTTCTTTTTTCTTGGTTTTCATTGCACGAAAATAACTCTTATCAGATTTTTTTTCCGATTTGTTTTGTTCATTGAATTTTTTTTCGTTTTTCTTCATCCAATCCAGCATTGACTTTTTTTCATCCAATCCGGTATCCTCCTATTCCTTTTATAAAATTAGATTAAATCCACATATTTAAAGAATCACTTTTTGAAAATTGAAAACAAAATTAATATTTAACGTTTAATCTGATTTTATATCATTTTTAACTGGTTTAGAAAGGAAGAATAACTAGCGTTTTTCAAAATAATGGAAACTGAAGAAAAAAGGACTTGTAAATATTAAAAATAAGGGAATTTATTAAGTTTAACAACCTTTAATAAAATTTCTTCTCTCGTGTCTTCTTATTGTGGAAGATATAATGAGAATCTTTAAAATGCGGATTACATCTTTATATTCTAAATCTTGGATTTTGCTCACAATCTGATTATAACCATGAATTAGATTCAAATCCTTTATACAAAGATACGCTTGGATGGCTTTTGAGCTTAAATCATCAACCAATTCACTTAAAAGTTCAATGAGAAAATCCTTATAAAATTCTTCTTGACCGTAAATCTCAAGAATTGTTTCTAACCCATTCATAATTATATCTCTTAAAGATCTGCCTGTTGTCTTTGTTTTGAGTTGATGGAGCATTGTTCCTTGAACACGGGAAAATTCCATTTGTAAGGACATACTTAGAGTATCGATTTTTAAACCTAACATATTATTTTTTTGATTATCTTTCTGAATTTGTTCAACAAAATAATTTTGGGCCATTTGATCTCCGATATTTGCCCTAACCTTTAAAAATGTTTCATTTAATGTCATGATTATCCCGATTTTTTTTAAGTATTCGATCTGATAAAGAAATTAATATAATTTATTACTTTTTATTAGAAACTTTCTCATGAGACATTACAATATTTCTGAAATCTTTCAACTTACCATTAGAAACTTTATTAATTACAACCAAAATGTAAGAATATTGTCAAATACAAGCCAAACACTCGACAAAAATAAAAATTATAATTAGAAATGTTATAAAATTTGAATTAAAGAATTAAATAGAATTTAAAAAATTTTTTTTTTTTTGTAATTTTTTCATTTTTCTCAACAAAGTATAAATAAAATTTATTTTATTATGTAATGATTTTTTTCACAGTTAAAATGACTTGATCTAAGACATCAACATCAGGATCGTTATGTATCATAATCATACTCTCTAATAATATTCCATATATAAAATTAAATGTTTGTTTTGCATCACTGATTGAGAATTCATTATTATTAATTCCCTCATTCAAAATTTCGATGAAAAGATCCTGAAAAACATCTTTAAAGGCATTTCCCCCTATTCTATTTTCAGTAATATAATCTTCTTCTTTATCAGCTACATTATCTAATATATATGGGATTGAAATTTCAAATATTTTATGAATTAAAAGATCCATTTTTTCCCAAGAAGTCGGTAATTTCATAATATCTTCTTCAACAATTAAACGAGCTTGTTGCCCAACTTTTGAAAAAATAAAATAAAGACACTCTTGTTTTCCCCCTTTGAAATACTTATATATTGTCTTTTTACTCATATGGAGCTCTTTAGAAACATCATTAACTATTGTTTTAACCATCCCGTGCCTTAAGAAGAATTCCATAAACTTATCTGCGATTTCTTGCTTTTTTTGTAAATTCCGGTCTGATGATTCCATTAGTAATATAATATTGTCTAAAGAATTAAAAAAAAATATTGATATCTGATTGAAGATTTCTAAGTGTCTCATACTTTAATGTTTTTGTGTTTAATCTTCATTTATTTGAAAATAGAGTTTTTTGATTAAAATTGGTAATGGAAACTATGGTTTCCATCGATATTTTGCAAATACATATATTGATCATCTAAATATATTAATTAAATAAAAAAAATTGAAAGAATGAGAAAAAATGGTAACTACAGAAAAAAAGGATTCGTTAAGTGAACAGCAAAAATACAAGATTGCTGAACCACATGATTTATCTCCACGTAGTAAATGGCTAAGAGATTGTTATTTCTTAGGTGTAAAGCGCGAATGGAATAATGAATACATGCCATTTACTACTGGGCTTCTTGAGGATCGTCAATTCGCTGAAAGTGATTATTACATAGTGCCTGAAATTTATTTTTATCTTGGGATTAAATCCAGAGGTATTTTCAGTTCCTCTTTATCATTAATGGCTGAAGAAGTGGAATTACCTAAAGATTTTTGGTCTAAATCTCTCCCAGAGAGAAGAATAATATTTTTTGAAAAAGTAATGTTAGATAAAATTCCTCAAGAGATAATTGGACCTGAACTCTTAGCGGGTGGGCGATTTAATACACAATTGAGTAAATGTTTAAACGAAAAAGAGCAAAAATTATTTGATAAACTGAATTTAAAAGCCAGAAATAGTGTTTTTAAGTATCATAATCATGGTTTCGGAAATGCAGGAGCTACTTCTGGACATATTATTCCCGATTATGAGTATATAATTAAAAATGGATTTAAATCGGTTTATAATGAAGCTTTGGAAAGGTATAACAAATTTAGTCAGAAGGAAAAAAATGGTCCATTAGGCGACGAACTTAGGGCTATTATTCAAGCTTCGGAAATTCCACGAAAATTAGCAAAAAAATATGCTGAAGAATGTAAAAGATTAGCAAATGATTCGAATGACGAAACGAGGAAACAAGAACTTGAACAAATGGCAAAAAATCTTGAAATCGTGCCTTGGGAGCCTGCTCAAACTTTTTGGCAAGCAGTTCAATCTCTCTGGCTAATACATATGCTTGTAATTGCTGAAGAAAGCTACCCGGGACCAGGATTATCATTCGGAAGAACAGACCAACATTTATGGGATCTCTATAAAAAAGACGTAATTGATGAAAAAAATATTAATAAGGATTTTGCTAAAGAAATTCTTGGATCCTTTTGGTTTCACTGTAATACTGCATATGATGCACAAATGCGCGTAGGAAATAATGGAATTACGGCAGGATTTGGACAACTAATGACATTGTCGGGATGCGGGCCTAATGGAGAAGATCTCTCTAACGATTTAACCTACACTATACTCGAGGTTATTGATGAATGGAGCCCAATTCTTGAACCCAAACCAAATGTCCGCTTACACAGAAATTCACCGGACAAATTGCTAGATATTATAGTGGATATGATAACTAAGTCTCAAGGTGCTCCTTTTCTTCTTAATTTTGATGAACGTTCAATAGCAGGAATGATAAGAGAAGGAATTCCAAAAGAAGATGCATGGGATTATGCTTGTGTTGGATGCTTGGAAAATACTATGCAAGGAAATGATCGTAGTGGGACTGTAAATTGCAATCCTAATTTGGCTAAGAGTGTATTGCTGACATTGAATAATGGGAAAAGCGCAAATCAAAATCAAAATGTAATAATGCTTCATCCAAAAGAAAAAAAACCTATACAAATGGGGTTAAAAACAGGGATTGCAGAAGAGTTTAAAACTTGGGAGGAATTCTGGGATGCTTGGGTAAAACAAGTAAAATTCCAGATTAAATATACAATAGAAACCTATAATATTTCTGAAGAATTTCGTGCCAATTGGATGCCGACACCGTATTTATCAGCAATGGTAAAGGGTTGTATCAGTCAAGGGATAGACGTAAGAAATGGTGGTCCCGAAATTCGATTTATTACAATTGAGGGTGTTGGTTACGCGACTTTGGTGGATTCTTTGCTCGCAATAAAGAAATTTGTTTATGATGAAAAAAAATTCACAATTGCTGAATTAAAGGAAGCTATGGAAAATGATTTCAAGGGTAAACAGGAATGGGTAGTAATGCAATCACTTCTAAAAAATCGAGCTCCTAAATATGGTAATGATAATGATAAAGCAGATATACTTGCACAGCAAGTTATGGAGATTTGGTCCCAAGAATGCTTCAACTACAAAACTCCTACAAATTTTCAATTTAGACCCGGAATGTTATCATGGAATTATTGGGCAGGAGAAGATGCTGGTTTCACACCAGCTACACCAGACGGTAGAATTGGAGGGCAATTTCTCTCAAATGCGATTTCACCAACAAATGGAGCAGATATACAAGGACCCACTGCAGTAACGAATTCTGTTGGCACTGTATTAGGAGGTAAAGATGAAGATGGGGGTTATGTTAACTATTTACCTAATGGTGCGAGCCATACATTAACATTTAATCCTTCTTTATTACGTAATCCAGAACTTAAAGAGAAATTCAAAGCATATTTAAGAGGATATATAGAAAATGGTGGAACTTCATTACAAATAAATATTTTAGATGCAAGTATGCTTAAAGATGCACAAATTAATCCCGAGGGATATCAAAATCTACTAGTAAGAGTTACAGGTTATAATGCATATTTTGTTTCTATCGGAAAAGAACTCCAAGATGAGATTATTGCGCGTGAAATGCATAATATGTAAAAAAAACAATATATAAATCAGTGAAAAGATTATAATTCGGGAGAGAACTGTAAATATGGCAAATTCAATGACTGGAAATATTTTTGAAATACAAAAAATGTCTACAGAAGATGGCCCAGGTCTCCGAACTACAGTCTTTTTTAAAAAATGTAACTTAAGATGCGCTTGGTGCCATAATCCCGAATCTTTTTATCCAGAACCATCAATACAATGGTTTTCCGTACGGTGTATTGGATGTGGAACTTGCCTTAAAGTGTGTCCTGACCATGCAATTCAAATGAAAAATGATGGAATACATATTGATCGCCAATTATGCTCACAATGTGGAATATGTGTTGAAAATTGCCCAGGAACTGCTCTTAGAAAATTAGGTGAGGAAATTTCTCTTGATGATTTATATAAAATTGTAGAAAAAGATGCAGCGTATTATTTAAATTCAAAAAACGGAGGGATAACAGTCTCTGGAGGGGAAGCAGCACTTCAACCCGAATTTACTGCTAAATTTCTTCAAAAATGCAAAGAAAACGGTTTTCACACTGCGTTAGATACTTGTGGATTTGTTTCTAAGAAAAACCTTGAAAAAATAATCCCCTTTGTTGATTTAATCCTATATGATCTAAAAGAGATGGATCCTACTAAACATAAAGAATTTACGAGTCAATCTAATGAAATAATTTTGGAGAATGCAATCTGGATTTTGAATAAAATAAAAGGGACAAAAAAAAAAATGTGGGTAAGAACACCGCTTATCCCAGAATTCACTGCAACAAAAGAAAATATTCAAGAAATTGGAAAGTTTATTGTTGAAAAATTGGAAAATAAAATAGATCGATGGGATATCTTAGCTTTTAACAATTTAGCTAAAGATAAATACCATCGCATGGATCTTCCTTATCCATGTGAGAGTCTTGAATTATTTACATCTGAAGAAATGGATAAATTTCTTCAAATAGCCAAAGAAACTGGGGTAAAAAATGTAAGATGGACCGGGTTAACTCAAAAATAATTGAGTTTTTTTAGTGAAAATAATAATTATGAAAAAAATATACATGGAAAAGATGGAAAAGATGAAAATGAGTAAAAAATTAAAAGAATGGAATTCAAAATTCTCTAAAGATGGAATAGAACTCTCAGAGATGGAAGTAGGATTGAAATTACTCGCAACAATTGATCCTCGGGGTTGGCCTCATATTACAATGATTTCATTTAATAGAGCAAAAATTCCTGAACAAGTTGTTTGGGGTGAATTTACAATTGGAACAAGTAAACGTAATGTATTACAAAATCCCAAACAAGGGGCACTTTATATGAATGCGGTAATGCCCTATAAATTTCTTCAGGCAAAAATAACATTTGATCATCGTGTAAAAGGAGGAGAAGATTGCGAATATTTTTCAAGGGGACAAATGTTACGCTATAATACTTATATGAATGTTGAAAAAGCCTACTATAATTCTGTTAAAGCTGTCACTCCGGTAATGGATCTAAAAGTTTTACCTATCGCTAAGGGATTAATTTTAAATCTTATTGCAAAACGTAAAGCAAATGATTCAAACTCTGAAGAAAAATTGCACATAATAGGTTATGATTTGTATAACAATCCCTTTAATCCAAAATTTATAAGCTTCCTTGACCCTGATGATGGATACCCAATAATAATTCCATGTTTTCAGTTAAGAGCACCAGATAGAAGCAAATTAATTTTCCCTTATTCACATTTTAAAGAAGATTTGGAAAAATTGGAAAAAGGAGCACATGTTTCAACCTTTGGCGTCATTGCAGATGAAATCGAATTAATTAATATGGTAATTCAAGGAACATTTTCTGGAACACAGAAATTTGGAAATGTTAAATGTGGGATTATAGAAATTGACGAGGTTTATAATAGTATGCCCCCGTTGTCAGGCGTTATATATCCAAAATTGAAGACAAGACCAAAAGTTACATATTTCACACCATAATATTTCAAAAAAAAAAAAATTTTTTATGATTTTAAAAGACATATTTATGGTGATCTCTCCATTTTTTTATCAAATGATGGAAATAATTCATTAATTTCATAAGAAAAAGTCGAAATTCAAAGATACCAGTATTTATATTAACGAAGTTATATTTTTTCATCTGATGGATGAAGAAATAATCCAATTCGTGATTTTAGTTCCAGCAGCAATTTTATCTTTAATCGCAGGTATTTTCTTAATCATACGAGGAAAAGAGAAATCCGATAAGGGAATGATCAGTTTAGGAATTTCATATATATTAATGATTTGCTTTTTTATCGTCTGGGGTTTCAATTTAGCATCTCAAATAATTGATTATACCATAATCTATGTAGTTTATATGGGAATGAATTTCTTTACAAAATTCACATTTCACGAAAGTAGGAAAAGTTTTTTTAAATCGATCGTAATTCTTACAACAGTAAACTATATTATCCTTGTTATTCCAAAGGTCCTTGGTCTTTTTAATTTATACGAAGATTTTTTTAAATCCTACACTGGAAAAATCTTAGATAATTTTTTTTCAGTAACTTGGGCAATAATCGTATTCGGATGGCTAGCATATTCCAGTATAGAGTCATATAATCAAATAAAAAATAAAAATGTGCAACCTTGGATTAAAAAGCGTTTGCTATTAGTCATTTATTCTGCAATTCTTGAAATGTTTGTTAGCGTTCCTGATTTAATAGATATCTTTACTGATAGAATCTATCATGATTATGTTTTTTATATTCAGATGATAATAATTGCGACTATTATGGTAACTCAATTTTTTGCATGGATAATGCCAAAAGGATTAAAAAAGCTCTTTAATCGTGGATATATAATAGAAAAAGAAGATGATACTGGATTAACCGAAGAAGAAATTATAAAACAAATGTCGGAGGGGGATGAAAATAAGTGAAATAATCAATATTTTAGGCCAATCACTTTCCGAATTGACCCATAAACCCTATCTGGCGTGTAAAGGATTAATTAGAATTGCATTTAATGATGATGGTTTTCAACGAAAACTTAATTATAATCAAGTAAACTATAGTGATACTGTATTTGTTTTAAAAAATGGTTTAAAAAAGCGTTTAGAGATAATTAATATCGAATTTGTTGACGATACTATTGATTCACTTATTGAAACTATTACAAAATCTCAAAGCATCTTCACTATGAGTCGTTAATTTTTCTTAATTGTTCTCATTTCTTTTTAGTTTTGTTTTTGTTTTTATGAGTCGGAAATTAGACAATCCCTTACACGAGAACGCGATTCAATCAGAGCAAAATGGATGAACAGGAAAATAATTTCCTAAAAAATCTAATATCGGTTTTTGTAATCAGATAAGTAGCACAACTTATTACACTATTTTATGCTGTTGATGCACTTGATCCATTCTTATTACGCGATCATAATTTCATTGCTTATGTTGATAGGCACTTCGATGTTCGTGGCTGCGATACAATAGATATTGTTGATTAATATCAACTGAGAAATTCTCAACCTTTTTTCTTCTTCTTTTATTTTTATATCTATTGTAATTTTTCAACCTATATGTATAAAGAGAAAAAACAACTGAATATCAATCAGTCAGTGGTCATCTTACCTAGATACAGATGATCATCAATTTATAAATTTTTTATACTTCTTTTCTTTCACTTGTTGAATTTCCTTTAGTTGATCTTCAATATCAATATTTGCTGGGATTCCCCGATCATGTAAAATATCGAGTAATGTCCAATAATCCGTATTTGCTAAAAGAACCGCTTCTCCCAATGTGATTCGACCCTTTTGAAATTCTTGAATTGCGAATTCCTTTTCTTTTTCTTCAATGGCTACATTCAGGAGATTTCGAATCAAGGAGCTTTGATCCAAATGCATTCGATCTTTTAATCCATCTAAGCGTTGTTTTAATTTTTTTGGAATGACGATTGATAATCGTTCACTCATTATATTTCACTTCCTTTCTATACTTCTCATAAAGACTGAGGGAAATCCAACCTCGATCTGCATATAATCGCAAACTTAAATGGTATTTGTTCGGATCAATGACATTTTCTTCAAATAAAATTAATAAAATGCCTAGAGTTCCATGAATTACAACTTGATTTTCTCGCGCAATTAATCGGGCTTTTTTTTCATCTAAAATAAGGAGAGCTTCACTTTTATTATTAATCGCCAGCGCAAGTGCTTCTCTTTCGCCTGGATGAAGTGCATTTTGAAGAAATGGCGGAATTACAGTCCTTTTTATGAGTATTTCTTTATTGTTTATATGATTTTGTATAATTATTGCATCCGAATAATTCTTTTTTATTCCTTTTTCTACAACTTCTTCATAAACTGCTTGAGGGATTACTAAATTCTTAAAAACACTTATAATATATTTCAATTTTCCTATTTGAGTGAGGTGTATTAAGGGAGAAGAATCAAAAATTATCATATATGTAATTGTATGTAATTTACATATATATTTCTTTCGATACTAAATCAAGGAAGAAGAATTTTTTTCCTGTTTCTGTATGATTAACAATTCTGGAATTTGTAAAATCGAAAATCTTCATCTGTGAATTCTTTTGAAAAATATTCAAAATCCTTTTCCATAGCAGATATTTCTTAGCTTAATCTATTGGTTGACGATAACATTGATTCACTTATTGAAACTATTACAAAAACCCAAAGCATCTTCACTATGAGTCGATAAATTTTCTTATTTCTTTTAGTTTTGTTTTGTTTTGTTTTGTTTTGTTTTGTTTTGTTTTGTTTTT
>JAUWOE010000311.1 GCA_030612265.1 Promethearchaeum sp. | reverse complement strand
AATGCCGATAGATGAGGGCGGGTTGGATGGAGCTGTGTTATATATTGATACCGAAAACACATTCTCCAAGAGTAAAATAGAAGAATAGCGCGTAGGTTCGGAATGGAGCCAAAAAAGGCATTGAGAAATATTTATCATGCCAGAATTTATTCAACGGATCACCAGTTCCAAATGATTCGCGCTGCCGAACAAGCCGTAATCGAAAAAAATGCCAGATTTATAGTGGTTGATTCGCTTATGGCTTTAATGCGTTCTGAATACGTGGGGATCGGGATGTTGGCATCTCGTCAGCAGGTTTTAAACAAGATGCTCCACGAACTATCCAGAATTGCATAAACCCACAACGTAGCGGTACTTCTCACCAATCAAGTCGCCACGTTCATGAAGGGAACTTATAGTGCTAATGATGCAATTGGCGGTAATATTGTGGCTCATGGGTGTCATTTCAGGATTCAATTCAAGACCAAAGGTTTCTCGGCTAATACGAGTCTGGAACGAACCGCAATCATAGTTGACGCCCCCGATTTGCCCCCTGAAGTAGCATCATTTTTTATCACCGAAGCGGGAATATCCGACACTGAGAAAGTTGTTTATCTCATCGATGAAGAGGATAAAGTCCCCGTAAAAAAGACAACTACTAAGAAGAAAACCAAAAAGACAAGCAAAAAGAAGGCGGTCGCAACTAAATCCGCAGAGCTAAGTGATCCATTGGAATCACTTTAATATTTTTTTATTTGCTTTATCTTTGTTTTTGTGATTTACCTAACAAACAAATTTTTAAGTTCGGCTAAAGGAATTTAAAATTAGCAATTAATTCAGGATAAAAAAAGATGAGAATTCAAGGATTCAAAATTGAAAATTTAAGAAATATCAAATTAGCAGAATATGACGAATTGCCAAATTTCGTCGTCATCTGTGGTAAAAACGGTTGTGGAAAGAGTTCCTTTTTAGACGCTTTAATTACCGCGAAAAAGATTGTGTTTTCATATGCTGGAGAAAATTTTAAGCAGAATTTAATAATGGCTAACACAGATCAGTTTACTATTTCGTTAACAGTTCAATATTCACAAACAGAAATTCAAAACTATCATAATAGAAATCTTGAAATAGACACCCCAGAAAAAGAAATTTTTACAGTTATTAAAAAAGGGAGTAATATTAGTACTCAGAATAGACCGAGTATGTTGAAATTTTTGTTAAGGCAAAGAAATTATCAATCTGAAAATTCTAGGATTTTTGATTATTATTCACCCGATCGTAAAGTATCACGAAATAGAGTTAGTGCATATGATCCATCAAATTTACATGTCGATAGGATTGAAGAAACATTAATTCCAAACGATAATAAATTTCGGTTGCTTAAACAATTTTTATTAAAAACTAGAATGCAATATTTACAATCTTACGAGCATTGTGGCAAAAATAATATGGATGAACCTGAAGATCCTTTTGGAAACATAAAAGAAACGTTTTCAGAAATTTTTTCTCCTATGGAGTTTAAAACAATTGATGTTGAAACTAATCCCTTTAAATTTATTATTTCTACTCCAAATGGTGATATAGATTTTGACGATTTAAGTTCCGGTGAAAAAGAAATTTTAAGCATGATTATAAGGTATCATCAGATGAATCCAAAAGATTCAGTTATTTTAATTGATGAAGCAGAATCTCATTTACATCCAGAATTGGCGAAAAAATATTGCAAATTACTAAAATCATGGTCGAAAGATAACCAAGTAATAATCACAACGCATTCTCCTTCTATTATGATGGAAGCAGGACATGAATCATTATTTACCCTTCAAAAATACTCTACAGATCAAAATAAAAATCAATTTCATAAAGTCGCTAATGATGAGGAAATTTATGATATATTAAAAGATTTAATGGGAACTTCAGGAATCATCGGTTTTGATAAAAAAATTGTTTTCGTTGAAGGAAATTCAACATCCCCAGATATTGATATTTTTGAACAGTTTTTTTCCAATAAACAAATAAAATTTATTTCTGCAGGGGATTGTAATATTATTTCCCAAACATCAAAGAAAGTTGAAAAATTACTATCGACTTCATGCGAATATAATGATTATTATGGAATAGTTGATGGAGATATGAATGTTTTTGGAAAAGTTTTAACACAATCTCAAAATTTATTTATTTTACCTGTATATCATATTGAAAATTACCTTTTGGATGAAGAAATTATTTTAAAGGTAGAAAAGGATCTAAATAGAGCAAGTTGTAAATATAATTCAAAAGAAGAAATTGAAAAAGAATTAAAAGATTTACTTTTGGATAAATCCCACCTTAATAAATTTATAGCCACTTATATGAATTACAAGAAATATATTATTTTTCAAGAAATTAAAGAGGAATTAGATAACAATAAAGAAGTTAAACAACGTTTAATAAAATTTAATGATTATGTTCAAGAGGCAAAAAAAATTTTAGAAGATTCGATATCTAATGGGGATTGGAAAAGAAAATGTGTAGGAAGAGTTCTATTAACTTCATACTGCAATAAGAACCACCATAATAATTATAAACAATTCAAGAATTTATTGATTTCAAAAATGATCGAAATGGAAAAACCGATTGAGGATCTTTCAAAAATTATCAATAAAATAGTTAGTTAAGGATTTTTCAATAACCCCTAATTTTATTTACGATTTTTTCCGCAATAGTTTGGAGTTTAATCGCTTTTTTTTTGGATATTTCCTCGTATTCTTTCCCTAATACTTCCAGCAATGAATAAACAACCGATTGGATGAGTTTGGCTAATTCATCGGGTTCGAGTTTCTTTGGTTCTTTGTATTCAACTATAGTTTTTGTTATGGTTTTAGGTTCTTCTATGGTTTTTTCTATTGGCTTTTCTTTGGGATAATAAATCTTATCGAATTCTTCAATTAAATTAATTCCTTTTTCGGTTATTTTATGATTGGAATAAGTAGGGAGAGTTTTTGTTCGGTAGGAAATGATATACTTGGCATCCCTAAGTTTTTCGAGAATATGATATGTTTTTCGTGATATTTTGAAATTGATCTTAGGAATATTGGAAAATAATTCTGATGTGGATAAACCTTCAGGATACCTTGAAATTTTTTTTAAAATCGTTAAATAATTAATTGAGAAATTAAACGTTCCCATAAATAAAATATCTCAATATCACCATTTATATCTTTTCAAAATTTGGTAAACTAGATTACGATATTTTGAAAACTTGTCAAATATCAGATATGGTATTTATTTTGGAGAAAATCCCAAAATTAGTATTAAAAAAATTACTAAGTAAGGAGGGGAGGAAATTTATTTTAGGTTTTTAATACTGTATATAATGAAATATATATAGGCTTTTTCTAAAATCTTTTCCTCATGTATTATCTGGATCATATCCCCCTTTTATTTCTTTACAACGATATTTTCTCCATG
>JAUWOE010000240.1 GCA_030612265.1 Promethearchaeum sp. | reverse complement strand
CACAAGTTCCCAAAATTACAAATTCCATTGCATGACTTCCTCCATCTGTGATTTGAGTATAAAGATTCTCGGTTTTAAAGCCAGATGCCGCGATTATATTTAAGATTGCTTCATTAGTTTCTTTAAGACCAACTGTTGCAGTATATTTAACAACACCATCTTTATATGGGCTATCTTCAGCAGCTAAATTTTTCATACGGTTAAATAGTGCAGGATGCATTGGGAGACTTACATTTCCAATTGCAACATTGATAGCTTCTACATTATCCTTTCGTTTTTGAAATTGAATTTGAGCTGCTCTAATAGCTGAAGGTTTTCTTGATTTAAATAGTTCAGACATCTGTGGTGGGTTCAAAATGATCAATTGAATTAATTGATCAATTGAATTAATTCTTTTGTTAATTAAATGGTGTGGGAAATACATCCCAATTTTTAGAAAGAATTTAATCCTACAAATCTATTTTAATAATAATGTCTGAATTGTCTTATTTGAAGAAAGCTGATAAAATTAGAGTAATGTTGGCCCAAATTAATTTTAGTGTTGGAGACTTACGTGGAAATCAAAAAAAAATTTTTGAAATTGCAGAAATTGCACGAATAAATAAAATTGATCTCTTAGTATTTCCTGAAATGGCACTAACTGGTTATTCGATACAAGATTTAATTTTTGATAATGATTTGTTTGAATCTGAAAAGAAAATTTTAATGGAAATTGCAAAATCTTATCCAGATATAACTATGATAATTGGAGGATTTGATATTGAATCAGATCCATCTCATCACCCTAAATACCGAAATGTTGCCTTTATTTTATCAAAAGGTGAAATTTCTTCTGATAATTCAAAAAGATTAATTCCCACCTATGATGTTTATGATGAAAAAAGATATTTTTGGCCAGGTGAACATTTTTCTCCCTATGAAATCAAAGGAATGAAATTTGGTATAGAAATTTGTGAAGATATTTGGGAAGAAGATTATCAAATCAATGTAACAGAACAGCTTCTGAAGAATAAATCTGATATAATAATCAGTATTAACGGATCACCTTATACAATTGAAAAACGTAAACAAAGAGAAGATTTAATAAAAGAAAAAGCATCTAAATATAAAATCCCATTTATTTTTCTAAATTTAGTTGGTGGAGAAGATGAACTAGTTTTCGATGGAAGAAGCTTTGTTATTGATAAAAACGGAAAAATAACTCATCGCGCACAATTTTGCAAAGAATGCTTAATGATTTTTGATATTTCCTCTAATTCTCATGAGATCGAATATGTTGAATCATCTAATCTGAAAAAAATTCCTCAATATTTAAGAAATAATCTTGAAAATCCAATTTCTCCTTTGCTAAATGTAAATGATGAGATAATTCAAGCCTTATCTATGAATTTGCATGACTATTATTACAAAACGGGGATATTTAAAAGAATAGTAATAGGGCTTAGTGGGGGGATTGATTCTGCTTTTACAACTTATATTGCCGTAAAAGCAATTGGTAATAAGAACGTAACTGCAATTTTAATGCCTTCAAAATTTTCTTCTAAAGGGTCCTTAGATGATTCAATTGAGTTATGCAAAAAATTAGATATTGAATATTTAATTGTACCGATTAAAGATTCTCACTCATTATTAGAAACTCAGCTTGGACAAGCTTTTAAGCGCGAAAGTTCAGAACAAGATCATGATTTAGCAAACCAAAATTTACAATCCCGAATACGAGGTATCATTTTAATGTATTATTCAAATAAATTTAATGCACTATTAGTTTCCACCGGAAATAAATCCGAAATCGCTACAGGATATTGTACAATTTACGGTGATTTGTGCGGAGGGAAAAACATACCAGGCGATCTTTATAAAACCCAACTCTACCAAGTCGTTAGATATATTAACCGAAACAAAGAAATCATCCCAAACAACACCATAAAAAAGCCCCCCTCTGCCGAATTAAAAGAAAATCAGATTGACGAAGATAATCTCCCCCCTTATAAAATATTGGACGAAATTCTTTCCCTAAGGATAGATGAAGGGCTATCTCCAAGACAAATTATCAGAAGGGGCAAAAATCCAGAATTGGTTAAATATATTGAGCGCTTATATACAAGATCTGAATTTAAACGCGCGCAGATGGTTCAAACAATAAAAATTAATAAAAAATGTTTTGGGATGGGAAGAAAGATACTAATATTAAAAAAACCTACTTATTAGAAATAATATTAAAACATCATTATAAATAAAATAAAAATTTAGGTCTTCACATTAAACTAATTTCATTGAGGTAACACTAATTGGATCGAATTCGTAAAAAAAAGGATAAGAAAAAAAATCCTATGATTAACAAAGAAATCAAAGAACAGTATATTTTAAGAGAATTTGAATTAAAATTTAAAGATATCTTTGATTTTGTAAACGAATCGATTGCAATTAGTGATAAAGATGATAAACTTATATATATAAATGATAGATACAGTGAACTTCTTAATTATTCCAGAAATGAATTAATTGGATTTAAAGTAATTGATTTCATATCTGAAGATTTTAAGGATATATTTATTAAAGAAAATACTGATCGTGAATTGGGTAAAGAATCAAGCAGATATGAGATTGCATTTAAGACAAAAGACGGTAGGAAAGTATTTGTAATAATATCTGCAAAGGGTTTATATGATTCGAAAGAAAAATTGCTTGGAAGCGTGGCAATACTAACCGATATAACTCAAATAAGGGATATGGAGAAAAAATATCATACTTTATTTGAATCTGCTAATGATTCTATTTTTCTTATGGATAACGATATTTTTATTGATTGTAACCAAAAAACCCTTGAATTGTTTAACTGTAAAAAAGAAGAAATAATAAACAAACCCCCGTATAAGTTTTCACCAGAATTTCAACCAGATGGGATGACTTCAAAAGAAAAAGCTTTAATATATATAACAAAAGCTTTCTCAGGAGAACCGCAATTTTTTGAATGGCTTCATTCAACTTTAGATGGCACACCTTTCTATGCAGAAGTTACTTTAAATTTAATCGAATTAAAAGGTAAAAAATACCTACAAGCAATAGTCCGGGATATAACTGAACGAAAACTTATAGAAAAAGTTACTAAAGAAAAAAATGAGATGTATAAACAGCTTTTTAATAGTTACCCTCTGCCAACATACGCTTGGGATTATTTAGACGATGATTTTAAACTTGTAAAAATCAATGAAGCTGCAGATAGATATACTGAGGGTAAACTAAGAAATTTATTAGGAATGAAAGCAAGTCAATTCTTTACTAAGAGGGGATTTAAAAATATTTTTGAAGAAATGATGATGAGTTTTAAAGCAAAGACGAGTTCCAGTTCAGAACTTATCTATACTTTTCTTTCATCAGGAAGAAAATCATACATTGAAGCACATTTTGCTTATGTCCCTCCTAATTCAGTTTTATTACATACAAAAGATATTGGTGAGCGTAAACTAGCAGAAAAACAATTGGGAGAAGAAAAAGAACGTCTATCCGTAACCCTTGCAAGTATTGGTGATGGTGTTATAACCACAGATATCAATGGAAATATTGTAATATATAACAAAGTAGCGGAAGAATTAACAGGATTTAAACAAAAAGAAACTATAAACAGAGATATTAATGATATTTTGAATATTACTGACACAATATCTAATGAGAGATTCGAGTTTAATAAATTGCTAAAATTTGAACTTTCAGATAATTTAATTTTAACAAATAAATATGGTAAAAAGAAAGAAATTGCAATTAAAGGAAGTCCAATTCTAGATAAATCTGAAAAAACTATAGGATCAGTTATAGTTATTCGTGATAATGAAGAAAAGAAGAAATTAGAAAGAGAAATCTTAAAATCTCAGAAAATGGAAGCAATTAGTATCTTAGCAGGGGGAATTGCCCATGATTTTAATAATATATTAACAGCTATACTCGGAAATTTATCCATTGCAAAAATGGAGATTGAAAACAAAGATTCGAATCTATCTAAAATTATTGATCAAACAATAAAAGCAACATATCGTGCAAATAATCTGACAAAACAACTCTTAACTTTCTCAAAAGGTGGAACTCCGATAAAAAAAACTACTTCAATCAAAGAATTGATCGAAGAAACAACAAAATTTGCACTTAGGGGGTCTAAATCTAAAAGTTTCATTCGAATTGCTCCAGATCTTTGGAATGTTGATATAGATGGAGGGCAAATAAGTCAAGTTATTAATAATATAGTAATAAATGCAGATCAGGCTATGCCATCCGGGGGAAATATAATAGTTGACGCAAAAAATGAAATAATAGAAGAATCTATAGAAGAACCAGTACTTTCTGGCAAAAATTATGTTCAAATTTCAATAATGGATCAAGGAATCGGAATCCAAAAGGAATTTTTATCAAAAATCTTTGATCCTTATTTTACAACTAAACAAACAGGTAGCGGATTGGGATTATCGGTTTGTTATTCTATAATTAAAAATCATAGTGGAAGAATTACGGTTGATTCTGTAATTGGAGAAGGTTCAATTTTTAAAATTATATTACCTGCTTCCACAAAAACGCAAGAGAGTAATGAAATAAAAGAAAATATTGGAGAAAAACCCCTTTTAGAGGGAAAAACCACATCAAGCGGGATAATTATCATTATGGACGATGAGGATTATATCCAAAAATTATTATTAAAACTACTGAATCGTTTAGGATACAAAGTAATTATCACAGGTGAGGGAAAAGAATTTCTAAAGGTTTATCGGAACATAATAAAATCAAAGAAAGAAGTTATGTGTGTTATAATGGATCTCACCATTTCCGGAGGAATGGGTGGCAAAGAAACTATTAAAAATTTAAGAGAATTTGATGAAAATGTTAGAGTGATTGTTTCAAGTGGGTATTCTAATGACCCAATTATGTCTGATTACAAAAATTACGGTTTTAATGGGGTCTTACCTAAACCTTTTTCAATTAATGATCTAAGCGACTTGTTAAGAAGAATTTTATAAATTTTATTTTTCTGCAAAAACATTTAACATATTTAGTTGCAAATTTAAGTATAGGGAGTAAATTATCAATGGAAGATTTATTAAAAATTAAAGAAGCTGAAGTAGCTCAACTCACCCAAGTAAAAAATGTACTTCGAGCACAAGTTAAAAAATTCAGGGAGGAAATTAACTCACTTAATGATAAAGTCGAAAAATTAGAAAATGAGCCAAAAATTCCCCCTTATCCTGATTTATCTGATGAATTGAAAGAACAAGAAGAAAAAAATAAAAAATTAATGGAAGAGATTGAATCCTTAAAGAAAGAACCATTAAGTCCTGAAAAATTAATGGAACAGCTCAAAAAAGGAATGCTTAATCTAGGTCGACAGAATGCTTCAATAGATTCTAAAATTAATATTATTTTAGAACAATTAGAAAAGGGATATAAAGATAATTCTAAGGTGGAATTTGGAAAAAAAGAAATAACTTCGAATTTACCTAAAAAATCTATCGTTTCTGAGCCAGAAAAAATTATTACGAGAAAACCCTCTGATATATTAAAGAAGAAGCCTGATGAAGAAATTCTACAAAAGAAAATTCCTGCAAAAGTGGCGCTTGGAATAATAAAATCTATCTCGTATCCGGACGATGGCGTTCTTAAATGTCCCCATTGCGGAGAGCAAAATTTCCAAGAGCAACAAAACAAAAAGAAGATTATTTCGTATGCACCGATTAAGAAATTTGCAAAAAAATATTACTGCAAAATTTGTCGCGGTGAATGGGATTATGTACTTAATTAGTATTTTTTTTTAAGGAGTAGAATTTTAT
>JAUWOE010000132.1 GCA_030612265.1 Promethearchaeum sp. | reverse complement strand
TGATGAGACTTATTATATTCAACAATAAATTCTGCAAGATCTTTATCCAATATCATAAAGGTTGATCTAAGTAATCTTTTCATTTATTCATTTACGATCATTATTTTCAAGGAATTGATATTTTGAATGACACTCTTCTGTTAGATAGTAAACTTTACGTTTCAAAATTTGATGATATAGACCTAAGAAAAGGAAATATTAAAATTAGATTGTCAACTGATAAAATTCACAAAATATATTCACCTGAAGATGATTATTGATTTTTTTTTTAAAAAATAGAAAAAGAAATAGTAAGTTTTAAAACCTTTTTTACCAAATATATTATCAAAACGTTTTAGGAGTGATTTTCAATGATATATCAATTTGATGATATTTTTTATTATATGGTCTCAGAAATAATTATTATAATTGTAGTGTCCTTAGTTCTCTCACTTATATTATTTCTAACCCAATTATTAGTAGGTGCGGTTACGTTTAAATGGGGTTTAGAAGCTGTTGATGGTAGAGATGAGGGTTTTAGTTCTCGTTTAGGAACCGTCTTTGTAATTATGTTAATCAATAGCTTTCTTCCAATTATAGGGCTTTTTCTCGGATGGAAATATATCTCAACCCGACATGATTTAAATTACGGGGAAAGTATTCTGGCTTATATAGTATACAACCTCCCATTGGCAATTATTACATTTGTAATTACTCTTGTAACATCAGGTATAGTCTTTGGAATTATGGCTCTAATCATGTTTATGTAATCTAAAACCTTCAGGTTATAAATTTAAAGCGAAATATGCTAATACCTACCCTTTTTTTCTATTTTTATTTTACATTCAACCTAAGATGATCGTAGTTTTGAAAGAACCTAATTAAAAAATGAGGGAAAAAATTTTATTTATTAAATTAGTATTTTTTGCGTTTTTTATTCAAAATTATTATTCCTATTGTTGAAATGGCAAAAACTGCTAGAAATACTTCGATTGGAAAGCCAGGTATACTTTGAATAATTCCAAGAATGTCAAAACCTTTTTTCTTAATTAAAATTCCAGATTTTTCATCATCTTCAATTAGTGTCATTTCCCAATGTTTAAGTATGCCTTTTTCATCCCATTGCACCTTCCATAGCATTGATTCTTCAAGTTCGGTGTCTTCAAACTTTAATTCAAATCCATATTTTAGTTCTTTTACACTATAAATGATTGAATCGTTATCACCATAAGTTGTGTCATAAGAATCTTCCAAGTCTTCCACATCATCAGAAAGGTCATCAACATATTCATCGAAAGAATCTTCAGACCACAGAAGAACTACAAGCCACATAATATGAAGTGTAGTATTTGTAGTTCCATTATCAACCTCAATGGCATCGTCATAATCATCTTCATCAACTTCAAAATCTGCTTTTATTGAATTGTTAATTCTCCACTCGAATCAATATTTTCTATTATTAAGGTAAATGAACCGTCTACCATAACATCATCTTCGTCCCATAACATTAAATCAAAAACCAACTCATCTTCTTCTTCAACCAGCCAATCATTAGCTGCTAAAGCAGGTGAAATAGAGCTAAATCCGATTAAAACCATTAACAAGGATACCATACCAAATTTTTTTATTTTTCTCATTTCTTTTCACTTCTTTAATCGTATCACTAAAACGATTGTTATACATTTTATTCGTTTATAAGTTTATAAAAGGATCGTAGTTATAGCAAAAAAATCATAGGATCTGGTAAGAAACTGTTTCCTTCACTTCTAACTCAGTCTCCCCTTTGTAACTCCAAAAATATGCATTTTGTTTTATATTTAACCCTTCTCTCTGACGGCAAATATGTTGACATGACACTCCTGTGAGAAAACCCCATGTAGGATCACACTGACGCCAAGTTCTTGCAGATGGAGAGTAGAACTCACACCAAGCATGCCCCTTTTCATTTAAAATTTGATCATCTGGATTTATCGTCCAGCCATGCACAATCCTTGCAGGGATCCCTCCACCACGTAATATCGAAACAAATAAATCTGATATTTCAGAACAATCTCCTCTTCTAAGGCGTAAGGCATTTGCCGCGTTGTCTCTAAAACCATTTATTTCATATCTAATTTTCCGATTTACAAATTCAAAAGCAAGTTTAATAAAAGTTGAAGCGTTAATCGAGTTTTTTTTTAATGCAGAAATTAAATCTTGAATTTCGGAATCAAATAGTGGCCAATAGGTAGATGGATTTAACATTTTTTCTCCTAAACTTCCTTCTTTTGTAATTACCTTATATTCTGTCCATTTTCCAAAATTCGGTAGCATTACCCCAAGATTGCCTTTAGGTGCGACATCTACATGAAATGAAATGTATTCAGTTATACCTGAAGGAATGTTAATAATATTGAACTTAATAATTGAATTATTATCATCATCTTTTACTATTTTAGCTTGAGAAATCATGGGATTAATAACATTTTGAAATTTGGTTGCTGGGGGGATATAAGAGCTAAATTCAATATTTTTAGCATTCTTTGTTCCCAAATTATTAAGTTGGTAGTGATAATGTACCCGATAAGTCGGAGCTGTCCCCCATTCAATTCTTATACCGGAAGATTTCGAGGCGTGAGAAACTAAGGATTTAGCGAACGTTCCAGGTATTATATTGCGCGTTTTCTCCTTTGCATCAAAAATTATTTTTGCTAATGCTGAGCTGAAAAAAATGTTGCCCGCGTGCTGTAAAAAGACGATTTCTGTTAAATTCTCTTTAGGCCATTCAATAACATTAAGTTTACCAATTTTTTCGATAAAATCTTGGTTTAATAACAGTTGTAACTCGTATACGTATTTTTCACCCGATATGATCGGTTGTGGGAATTCAACTGCAATTTTTATTCCATCTTCAGTTTCTGTTTTTGATGTTGGAACAGATATTTTTCCTTTAATATATGCGGCGCAACCATCAATTGGTAGAGAAGTAGTGTAGGAAAACCCTAAAAATGGATTGATTCCTTCCCAAATTCCTGCAACAAATTGTTTTACCATAATATCATTACGGTCGATCACTAATTGGACTTGTTTAATTTCATTATTTAGGGTATTCGTAAAATTTCCTCCTCTACTCATAAATAAAATTAACGAATTTAAAATAATTAGGTAGTTTTGAATATAAGAAATGAGAGAAAAAAAGATAAAGAAGAAAAAACTACTTTTTAAAGATTTTTTCGTTAACACAGTTGATAAGTTTATTATCATTTAAATATTGAGCAATTCCATTCGCAGCCAGCAATGCAACATTGACTTGAGCTTCTTTACTGCTTGCACCTAAATGAGGAGTGCATACTACATTATCTAATCCGATAAATGGGAAGTCTTCTTTAGTCGCAGGTTCTTTGGAATAAACATCAATACATGCTCCACCAATTTTTTTATTAATTAAAGCATCATAGAGTTCTTTTTCATTAATTACAGCACCTCGCGCACAATTAACAACCACTGCGGTATCCTTCATTATCTCGAATTGTTCTTTACCAATCATACCACGAGTTGAATCTGTAACCGGTACATGCAAACTCAAGAAATCTACTTCTGCAAGGAATTGGTTTAGATCGTCATAAAGTTCAACACCAATTGATTGAGCAAATTCTTTGGTAACAAAAACATCATAAGCAATAGTTTTCATTCCAAATACTTGACAAATATTTGCTACGCCTGCCCCTATTCGACCAATACCTAAAATACCAAGGGTTTTCCCCTTTAATTCCGTTCCTTTTAGGTATTTTTTCTCCCATTTTCCTTCTTTCATTGATTGGTTCCCAATATTGATGTGTCTAACCCAACTTAGCATTAATCCAAGAGTTAATTCTATTACAGCATTTGTATTGCCTGTTGGTGTAATAATTACGGCGATCCCTTTTTTGTTACAAGCATCAACATCAATATTATTATACCCTGCTCCTGCTCTGGCAATTATTTTAAGATTTTTTGCTGCCTCAATTACAGAAGCTGTTGCTTTAGTTGCACTTCTAACAATCAATGCATCGTATTCCGGAATCATTCCGATTAATTCTGCTTCAGTATGCTTTGTGCGAATATTTAATTCTATATTGGAGCAAATTTCTAAACCTTCATCTAAACCAGACTTGCTGCAATTATCTGCCACTAGAATTTTAAATTTTTTATCTGACATTTTTCCCACCTTATAGATTTTTTAACACTACAGTTGCTACATCCAACATTTTTTGGGTTTCTTCTTTGGTAATCCAACCCATTGGGGCCATTCTAAATGTTTTACCCTTAAGAGCTTTTCCGTATCCGTTAACAATCTTGTATCCACTTTCAAACATATCATTAACAAATTTTGCAACATCAATATTTTTATTATTTGTAATGGTTACAACAGTTTGAGAGTGATATCCTTCTTCGCTAAAAATCTCAAATCCATTTTCTATTGCCCAATCTCTTATCATTTGCGATCTTTCAGTATGACCTTTATAAAAATTCTCTGGATCTTCAGCAATTATTCGTTCTAAAACGGTCTTTAATGCACGAATTTGAGGGATTGGAGGTGTGATTGGATGTTCATCAGATTCTCCTTTTTTCTTTAATTTAAGAAAATCAAAGTAGAACCCACGATTTTCAACGGTTTTTGCTTTCTCAAATGCTCGATCCGAAATCGAACAAATTGCTATACCAGGAGGAATTCCAAAACATTTTTGAACGGATGCTAGTGCTACATCAATACCCCATTCGTCGACATTTAATCTTGTTCCTCCCATTCCAGATACGCAATCAACGCATAATAAAGCCCCACTCTCTTTTATAATTGGGCCAATTTTATCTAATGGATTTAAGATTCCTGTAGATGTTTCATTAAAAGTAATAAAAACAACGGGGTATTTTTTCTTACTTAATGTTGTTTTAACTAATTCTGGAGAGATTCCTTTACCCCAGTCAACTGAGACAACATCTGATTTTTTACCGTTCAATTTTGCAATTGAAGCCCATCTATCTCCAAAGGCTCCACATGTGAAAAAAAGTCCGGTTTCATCATCTTTTAACAAATTTCTCACACATGCTTCTAAAATTCCCGTTCCCGAGTTTGCAAAAATTAAAATCTCATTTTTTGTGCTTAACAATTTTTGCAAATTTGTTCGAATACTTCCGTGCATTTCTCGGTAGGCTAAACTTCTGTGAGTATCATTAGCTTTTCCCAATTCTTTTAAAATCCAATCAGGAGATTCCACAGGTCCAGGTGTAAATAGCTTGAAATCTATACCATCTGGATTAAACTGTTTAGTTGGCATTGTACGTTTAAAAAAGACTTGATTTATTTTTAGTTTTTCGATCAAAAATGTGTGATTTAATTTTATAATGTTGAAAACTACATTATTACTTGTATGGTAAATAATTTCGATTGGCGATCTAAATATAAAAACAAAGAAATTAAACCTGATGGATTATCAAGGATAATTCAACCTGGATCTCGAATTTTTATAGGCTCTGGTTGTTCAGAACCATTAATTCTTACCAGTGAACTAATCAAAAAGAAATGGCGATATGTAGATTGCGAAATTATCCATTTTCTTTCACTCTCAAATAGCAAATTTTTTGATGAACGAAACCCTTCTCTCTTTCGTCATATCTGTCTTTTTATTGGCGGTCCTTCTATACGCGAAGCAGTAAATCAAGGAAAAGCCGATTATGTCCCAATATCTCTAAGTGATATCCCTAGAATTTTTAAATTGGGGAGAATGCATGCAGATGTTGCATTAATTCAAGTCTCTCTTCCTGATAAATTTGGATTTTGTTCACTCGGAATAAATGTCGATGTTAACCGAAGAATAGCAAAGGAAGCAAAAATAATTGTTGCGCAAATCAATCCGCAAATGCCAAGGACTATGGGAGATTCATTCATATTCATGAGGGATATCGATTATTTTGTGTATCACGATTCGCCTTTAATAGAATTTAAATATCCTCCTATGGATGAAAGATCTAATAAAATTGGCGAGTATATCGCCAGACTTATAGAAAATGGCTCTACTCTTCAATTTGGAATAGGAAGCATTCCGAATGCTGCATTAAGTCATTTAAAGCATAAGAAAGACCTAGCTATTTATAGTGAAGTTCTATCTGATTCTGCTATAGATTTAATTGATTCAGATGTAGTTAATTGTTCAAAAAATCAATATCCTCACGTTATGACATCATTTGTGATGGGATCAAGAGAATTATATGATTTTGTTAATGAAAACCCCTTCATTAAATTCCATCCAACAGAATTCATCAATAATATTTTCAACATTGCCAATAATACAAAACAGGTTTCAATTAATGCTGCATTAAGTGTCTCTATAACAGGACAGGTTAATTCGGACAGTATAGGGGAAACCTTTTATAGTGGTATTGGTGGACAAGTTGATTTTACAAGAGGTGCTGCAATGTCACAAGGTGGAAAACCTATTATTTGCGTTCCGAGTACTACTGCAGATGGTAAAAAATCCCGTATTGTTGCCACTCTGGATCCGGGAGCAGGTGTAGTAATAACAAGATCAGATGTCCATTATATTGTTACAGAATATGGAATTGCATTTTTACATGGAAGACCTATTAGAGATCGGGTTCTTCAAATGATAGGGATAGCGCATCCGAAATTCAGACAAGAATTATTAGAGAAAGCCAAAAAAATGCATTATATTTACGAAGATCAA
Source organism: Promethearchaeum sp. (assembly GCA_030612265.1). Lineage (GTDB taxonomy): Archaea > Asgardarchaeota > Lokiarchaeia > Sigyniarchaeales > Promethearchaeaceae > Promethearchaeum. Next base: position 4,038 of record JAUWOE010000132.1, on the reverse strand, counting down.
ATGCTACCGCTGACTCAAGATGGAATTGTGGTTATATATCCAGATAAATATGAGAGTCATTACACAACAAAATCGAAAGAGAAAATATTATTTCGCCCAACCAAACCTACAGATGAAAGACTTTTGCAGGATTTATATTACAAACTAAGTATTAGCGATAGGATTCTAAGATTTTTTGCACCAAGAAAGGCATTTCCTCATCAAGAAACCCAACCCAAGGTCAACATTGATTATGAAACTTCATTTATGCTATTTGGAATCTTAGGTGATGAAGAAAATGAGCAGATAATAGCAGCGGGGAGTTTTTATTTGGATAGATCTACAAATATGGCTGAAATCGCTTTTACTGTTACTGAAAAATTTCGGGGCAAAGGTTTGACAAAATATATGTTAAATCGATTAATTGAGATTGCTCAAGAAAAAGGTATCTCGGGATTTATTGGGGAGATATTAGCAGAAAACTACCCAATGATGCATATAATTAAAACAAACCCATATAAAGTAGAATTTCGAAGTTATGGGGATTCGTTTGAGTTTTCCTTCAAATTTCAAGATCGAAAGCAGAAATAAAAAAAATAAGTTTATTGCACAAATATTATCCCAATAGCATCATAAGCTTTTATTTTCTTTTCTTTTATTGTTGATTTAAAGAATTCATCGTAAAAAATTGTCCAAATCATCGAATCAATTGGTTCTCCCTTATAATTTAAATTTCTTCTTTTTAATGTAGCTTCATGAGTGAATCCAAGTTTTTTTGGAATAGAAAAACTTCTAGCATTCTCAGGATCGCAATGAATTTCTACTCTTTTGACTTTTTCTACTTCAAATGCTACCCTTGTTAGAGCCGCAGCTATCTCTGTTGCATATCCCTTATTAATATGGTCGACATGGATCCAATAACCAATTTCAAGTGCGTTAAAGCCGATACGAGGGTGTAAACCGCAGCCACCAATTAAGAATTTTTTTTCTGGATCAAAAATACCATAGACGTAATTCCTATTTAAGTCAAAATCTCCCCGAAACATTCGGAGTCGATCTATTTTCACTTGCAGATCTTCAGGTTCATCACTTGCCCATGGCATCCAAGGTTGAAGATGCTCAATACTTTCATCAATTGCAGTTTTTAATAAAAAAACATCACTAGGATTATAGCATCTTATAATTAATCTTTCGGTTTCTATTCTATATGCGTGCTTCATCTTCGAAAATCCCTATTTTTAAAGAATTTTAATAAATATTTTAATATTTCGTCAACATTTTCTCCATCTTTGGCATTAGTTCTAATTATATCTTCGCTATTAGAAATTAACTTCATTTCGGTCAATTTACTTAATAACAGATTTATTTCATCTGATGTTGCAAAATCAATTTTATTGATTACAATTTTGATTGGAATTTCCAAATCTTCTGAAAATATCTGTTTTACTTCTTCAAGGAGTTTGATTTGGCTTATGACGTCATATCCAGACGCTGCTGTAGGGTCAAAAACAAAAATAATTATTGTAGCAATTGTGTTTAATGCTAAAATTGCTTGTTTCTCTATGTAATTTCGCTTTGACATTGGGCGATCTAATATACCTGGAGTATCAATAACTTGAAAATAGCGAGATCCAAATTTATCATAATAAATCCCTAAATAAATCTGTTTTGTAGTAAAAGGATATTCTGAAATTTGAGGTTGAGCTGATGAAATTTTTCCAACTAATGTTGATTTGCCCACATTTGGATAACCTGCAATGACAACTGAAGGTAAGATTAAGTCAACTGACGGAACTTGCATTAAATCTATCCTGCATTTCTCTAAGAATTGTAAAGTTTTTGATTGTTTGCGAATGACTGAAGAACATCTACCAAAATACTCAACACGAGCTGCTGCACATTGCTTAGAGGTTCTTTGATAGGTGACTTTTCTTTTATAATCCCTTTCCAACCTTTGAATAATCGGGAGAGTTCCATTTAATCTTCCAAGGTTTTTGCGCAAATCATCATTATTTACAAGAAGGTGAGATAATCTCCGATAAAATTCAGGCAAAGTATCTAAATTTGGAACAGATTTAATAATACTTTTGACCTTCTTTGTGAGGATATCTTTTGACGTTTCAATCCGTTTCATCTCTTTTCTTTTAATTTTTTCTAAATTTGGGAGAGTTTTGGGGAGGGATGCTGATTTTGAAGAAGCTTTTGAAAAGGCAAAATCTAGTAACTGTTGCGCGCTTGGAACTTGATAAAAATACTCAAAGGGGGAATTATTTTTTGACATAGATTAATATTAAGTAATTTTTCATCTCAAAAATTATTTATCGTTTGGAAATATTCTTACAGAAATAATTAAAAAAAGGAAAATGTAAAGGAAAAAAATCATTTCTTCTTCATTTTGATTTTAGATTTAAGAGAAATGGTTGATATTGCAATTCCAAATGAAAACAAAAAAAATCCAATGGGAAAACTTGATATAAAAAATCCTCCGCGATTGCCATCTTCATTTCCTGGTACAATTCCAAATGTATAGAGCCCTTGGGAGTATATTAAAACTTCTATTGCCTTATCTCCAACTTTTTTTAGGGTTTCATCTCGATTTTCTGATATAGATTCATTTCTGTAAACGGTCCATCCTCTCTCATTTGTTTCGCAATTTTCTATCCAATGCATGAATCGTAAATCCCAAATTTTGTTGATTCCATCTGGGTGAATCTCTTCAGGGTAAACGATTTTTACAATCATTGGAAAATTAACTGCTGATTGATTTTCAACACTAACCCAAAATACCATTCCTCCAGCATATTCATCGTGATCATCATAAATTCTTCCAAAAATAATGCAATTTTCACTATAATCTTCACAATGGTCATAAGCAAAATTATCTTCCCATGGTCTGCCTGTTGAACCAGCAATTGTTAACGTTGTAGGTGTTATAACATCAGTTACAACTGTAAGGTTGTAATTTATATTGGAATTTCTATCTTCAGTCATAGTTAATGTTTCAATATTTCTTCCGGAATTGACATCTTCTGTCTTCTCAATAAGTTCATTATAATCTATATTTCTCAATTCCATAGATTGACTGTAACCTGAATCCCAAGGGGAACTTCTACCATAGTCGGTTATCGCAATTGCTCTAAAATCGAGATAACTTTCTATATTACCATAACTATCTCTTAGTTTAATAAATGAATTGGTGTCGATAGGTACATCATACATAACATTATTTTTTGCATCATCGATAGCATAAATAGGTAAATTATTAACAATTACAACAATTTTCCCTAAATCATTTTCAGAAGAATAAGCAGAGACCTGTAATTTAAAACCTTCCGTCTCCCATAAGGTTAAATGGTTCATTTCATAACAATTTTTATTAAAAGACTGAATGTAAGGTTCGCTATCAGCAATATTCGTTATATTAAATTGATTAATTGTTTCTTCGCCCATTTCATCTATGATTTCTAATCTTATCTCATTAATTGCGCCCAGATTATTGTTAAAATTTCCGTTAGAAGTAAAGTCAAAATAGAGATCTTCGTAGTAAACAAAATTATCATATTGAGATTCTATATTATTTATATAAATCGAGTAATTATAATAATAAGTGCTAAAAACATTAATTTTCCAATCCAAACTAGCCCACCAATTATATATATGCAAGAAATCATCATAAAATGGGGAAATACAGGGACTTGTAGAGGTAACATTTAATATAGAATGATGTGTTACCCATTCCTTTGACCTATCACTTAAAGCTTGAGCTGTAATATTATAGATTCCAACTGTTTGTATAGGTGTATATATATTGAAATCAATTGTTTCCCCAGGCCAATCTATATTAAGTTCCAAATTATCATTAACATAAACTCTGAATTTGGAGAACCATCCTCCGTTTGCATCATAAAGTCTAAAATGGATACTATTTAAATCTGGTTGACCCATATAACGTTGAAAATATTTAGGAGCATAGATATAAGTCCCGTATGGCATGAAATCCAAATGGTTGAGATAGTCTGCATTTTTAGGGCTTTCAATTATTAATTCTGGGATTAATCC
>JAUWOE010000315.1 GCA_030612265.1 Promethearchaeum sp. | reverse complement strand
ATTTCCTTTACTTTTTCCCATTTTTTGACCTTCCATTATTAACATATCATTTAACGAAAATTTTCTTAACCAATATTTCTCTGGAAAGATAGCAACATGGTGGAAAATTGCGAAAGATAAATGATTGGATATATGGTTGATCGCAGTATGCCTAAAATCATTAGGGTACCAATATTCGAATTCAGTTTTTAATAAGTAAATATCTTCAGTGGGAATTTGGGTCTTCATTGAAACACTGTCCAAGTTTCCTTTTCCTAAGAAAATATAATCAAACAATTCTGGAATCAGTTGTCGTGGGGTTATATTCTTTCTCCGAATGATTTTTATAATTGTATAAAACGCCATATAAATAACTGAATCACTTAAAGATTCAATAATCCAACCCTTACCTTTTGTCATCGGGAATTCTGTCCCCAACCCACGCTTACGCACGCATGGTCTTTTCTGTAACCAATCAAAAGTTCTCTCAAAAGCTATTCGATATTTCTTTGGAACTATGCTCATTTTATTTAAAGCCGTAAAAGCTTGGGTTTTCCATTCTTCATTGCCGTAATTTAAAAAATATTGTTCGCTTAAAACTGCAACAATGATTTTACCACCGCATCTGCATTTTGCTTTTTTTGATACTTCATAAACTGTTTGAGCTAAATTGTTTTCTTTTAAAATCTGTTCCATTGCAATTTTTGCATTTTCGACAGACATTCCAGCAATTTCATTGGTAATTTCTTTCAATTTTCCCGAATAGAATTCTGCTTTATAGATTTCTTGGGTTGCTTCTTCCAGCAATTCGGTATCAGTTTGTGTTTTTACTCCCAATTTTTCACAAATTTCAACGGCAGGGAATTCCCCATAACCTTTAACTTCAATTAGCGATATGGGATTCATTTTGTTCAAAGTTTTTTTGTCTAAATTAAATTTCTCGACAACTTTGGAATTTTCCTGTAAATCTTTTAATGCAATATAATCGTAAGGTGCATGAGCAGGAACACTGTAAACCACTCCGGTAGCATGATCTGGATCTACAAAATCTGCCGGATATATTGGTATTGATCTTTTCACAATCGGAATTTCTACTTGCTGCCCGATTAATTCGATTCCCTTAAATTTATCAATCAATTTTGTGTTATTATTTTGTTCTTTGAATTTTTCAAAAGCATTCTCGGAAATGATCCATCTTTCATTTTCAAAATCAATTTTATTATAAATCGTGTTAGGATTTATCCAAATATTCGTTACCCCATAAATTGTTTCAGGACGTAAAGTAGCAGCAACTAGATAAGTATTTTCACTAATTTTGAATTTGACACCAACGAATTCATTAACTTCAATTTTCGATTCATCACCACCCTGGATGTCATCTTCACCGACTGCGTTTTTACATTGTGTGCACCACAATATCGGGTAATTTCCTTTTGTGATATAGCCTTTTTCATATAAAATGCCGTATTGCCACTCTATAAATTTATTATATTCTTTATCCCCGGTTGTGAATTGTCGTGTAGTATCTAAAGAAAAACCCATCCTTAGAAAATCATATATCAGTTTTCCTGCAAAGTACATTGCAACATTATGAGGGTCTTCAAAAGATTTTAGGATTTTCTTTATCTCTATAGGATTTTTTTCATATATTCCGATATATTCTTCATATAGGGTTCTTATCCTGATATCTCCCTTTTTTATTAGGGTGGATACAGATAGAACGGGAGTTCCAGTTATATGGAAAGCCATAGGCCATAAAACATTAAATCCTCTTTGCCGTTTATAACGAGCATAGATATCTCCTATGTTATAAGTTCTGCAATGCCCTATATGTAATGGACCTGAGGCGTAAGGGTATGGTAAAGTCAAAAACCATTTTGGTTTTTCATCCTTTATCGTCGGTTCAAAGATTTTTGCATCTTGCCAGCGTTTTTGCCATTTAATTTCAATGGCTCTCAATTGTTTTAAGAAATCTTTCATAGAATCTCACCTAAAATTTTCTCTCTCTTTTTAAATCTTGGTAAATATGATTTGGGTTTAAAATATTGTTTAAAAATTAGAACTGAATAAAATCTACTAGTCCAAATTCTTTTTAGATGTAATGTGGAAATTAAGGTGTTGGAAAAATAGGATAATTTTGGCGTTTCTAAAGGGATTTCTTGTATTCGTATTTCAAATCTGAATGAGAAAATATTCACCCATTATAGTTTTCACCAATATTTCAGAATTATCAATCCCTTTTATTTTTAATTATAGCATGATTTAGGGAAAATAGGAAAAATTAAATTAAAAAAAAATGAGTTAATTGAACTAATTTACGATTAAATTTTCTTCCTCTTACGTATTATTATCGAAATAATTATTCCAATGGGAATGAAACTTGCAAAAACTCCCGGTATAATTCTGTTCTTAACTGGTGTTTTATTTGGATCCAAAGGATCAGTGTTAAAATTAACTTCATATTTGTCTGAATAACCATCCCCATCAGAATCTGTGTTATTTAGAAGCGTTCCAATCGAAAATTCCTCAAAATCTGTTAATCCATCCTCATCAGTATCAACAACTTTAGGATCTACATCATTTCTATATTCTAAATAATTTAATAAGCCATCCCCATCAGAATCCAGTATTCCATCAATGTAATCTAGTGGATTAAATTCATAAAATAGTTCCCATCCATCAGGACATCCGTCTTTATCAGTATCATAATATAAAGGGTCTGTTCCTAATTGATATTCATGGATATTTGAAATTCCATCCAAATCACAGTCTTCATCTGGATCATTAATTCCGTTATCATCTGTATCTGTATTATTCAAAGATAACCCTAAGAAATATTCTTGTAAATCTGATAAACCATCAAGATCGGTATCGTTTTCGTTTGGGTTTCCTTCATTTTGAAATTCCAATAGATTATTTAAACCATCTTTATCAAAATCTAGTAGTGCATCTGTTTCATTTAATGGATTTAATCCGTAATTGACTTCCCAACCATCAAAGCACCCGTCTTCGTCAGTATCGTTGTACATTATATCTGTTCCTAATTGAATTTCATCAATATTTGAAATTCCATCTAAATCATAATCTTCTTCATCATCACTTATGCCGTCATCATCTGTATCTGTATTATTTAAAGATAATCCTAAGAAATATTCTTGTAAATCTGATAAACCATCAAG
>JAUWOE010000014.1 GCA_030612265.1 Promethearchaeum sp. | reverse complement strand
TCCTGTCGAGGGATGAGTATAAATTTCATCAAATGTTTGCCACATTACTCCCATCGGATTGTAGGATAAAAGATAAGTACTATCGTAATCTAAAGTATCATTACCATAATACATAAATGTGTCAAAGTCCGATGTATCGGCAGAACAATTGGTTTTAAACCAAATACGAGCCATATCTAGGCTCGGATAATCCTTTTGAATATAATAAGGGCGAATATAATCATTTTCTACGATACGAACATCCTTCATACTTTCATTCATATGGTTTTGTTCAACCAATAACGTATAATTGAATGAAACAGAAGCATAGGTATCTACAAAATCGGTTGCTCCCGGATTAGTAACATTTATCTGCATCCGATAAGCATAACTCGCATTCCACCATTCTTCCTGACCTACTTCAAGATCTCTAGGTTGAGTAGAAGGTTCCCACGATTCTTGTTGATCATTTGTAGAATTTAAATCTGAAATCGGTAGGATTGAGAAAGATATAAGCAGAATTGCACCCAATAAATATATTATTGAATTTTTTTTCATATTAATATCTCCTAACAATAAATAAAAATAATGTAACTATATACATTTTTTTTGTTATGTAAATGTTTGAATTAAAGCCTTAAAAGCTATTTTATTCAAAAGTTTTGGGATTGTATTAAAAAATTTTTTCGGAATATTCCAATTTTAACATTAAGTTAGTGATTCGACTAATTTTATAGTTTTATTTTTGAGTCAAAATTAAAACAAAATAATCAATATAGGGAGATTTAAATTATCTTGTTATTAGATAATTAAATGTAAAAAAGAAATGTCCGAATCTCAAAAAATTTTAATCATTGATGATGAGCCTATATTGCTAAAGATTTTAAGTAAATTTCTTCAAAAACTTAATATATCCTCAGAAACAGCAAAATTAGGCAAAAAAGGGATAGAAATCTTTAAAAAAGACCCTTCATCTTTTTCATATGCTTTCATTGATTATAATTTACCTGAGCTTTCACCAAAAGAAATAATATCCGAGATTAAGACATTAAATCCACAGGTTAAAATAATACTTTCAACAGGATATTCAGTTGAAGATATTAAAAGAGAACTTCAACCAATAGAAATTGATGGAACTTTACAGAAACCTTTTACATTTGACGATGTAAAAAAAATTTTAGAAAAGCCATAATTTAATTAATGGGATAACGCATTCGCTATTTCTGTGATTAGATATATTAATTTTGAGGATAAATCGCTCAAAGATTTCAATTTTACATATTGATTTGGCCTATATATTTTTGATAAATAAGAGCTCCCACTTGAATCGATACTAATTGCATATATTTTTACACCCATTTGCTGTATTGAAAAAATTGCTTTACGCGTATCTTCAATGGCATTAGAATGGATATATGAAGTACCTCCATGGTGCGGTTGCCCATCTGAAATAATAATTAAGATTGGAGTAGAGTTTGTGGATGATTGCGATTGAAAATGATTATTAACAACACTTCTAAATGATGTTCCGTCTCTATTTTCATTAAAAGTGGAAGTAACACCAATAGATCCTACTTTTGATGGATTTAATTTTTCTTTAATATCTTTATAGATTTTTTCACAAATTATTTTTTTAGAATATTTTGCACCAAATCCAACGATTGCATATGAAATTCTGGTATTTTTTAAAGATTCTGCCAAAATTATACAAGATTCACGAGCTATTTTGATCCTCATCCCATTCATTGAACCAGATTCATCTACTAATAATATTAAACGAGCACCTTTATCAAAATTATAATATTTGAATGGAGATTTGAATTGACCTCTGCTAATTTTGACTTGGGCTAAATCTCTTCCACATATAAAGCCCCTACGCTGGCCTCTTCGCATATTTGTAGATTTTCTAATAGGTGTGAATTTAATTTTTAATTTATTTATTAAAAATAAATGCCTATTTACGATTTCCTTGTAAACTTGAATGGGATTTCTCACATTATTTAAAGTTTGAATTGCTTTTTCGTTTCTAAAAATTTCACTTGAAATTTTATCATCAAGATTTCGTATTTCTGGAGTCATTTCTTCGAATTTACTCCTAACACTTTTTTTTTCCTTCAATTCCTTTAAAATTGATAGAATTTCTTCTTTTGATATATCTAATTCTTCCAAATTATCCTCAACAAATTCTTGAAAATGGGCATCCGAATCTAATCTCTTGGATTGTAGACTCCCCCTAATTTTATTGAGTAATTCTTGTGATTTTTTATTTAATAATCTCGAATGAATTCCACTTGATGAAAATTTTACTTGGGATTTGAATTTTTTTGAGATTGCATCTTTCATTCCTTTTATTAAATCATCTTTTCTAGAAGAATCATCATGTTCCTTCTCTTTGGGTGAACTTCCCATTTTAGATCCTTTATCGTGACTTTTACCTTCTCCTTCTTTGGAAATGTCTTTTTCTTTTTCTCTTTTTTTTCCAGCTTCAGGTTTTGAGAATAATTCTCCATCAAAATCAAAATATTTAAGCACTGATTGAATAATCCGTTTTGATGCTATCAGAGAAGAGACAAATGTCTGCTCTTTGCGTATAAATTCTATTGATTTTGAAATCTCCCTCCAAAATTTACCTAAATTAGAAGAGCCAAATTTAAATTTTCCCTTATCCGATAAAAGGGGATCATATAATAATTCAGAGTGGGAACAACCTTCAAATGATAAAAAATTGATTAATAATTCAACTGCTTCGGGCTTATTTAGTTTGTCAACTGGAAATTCGGAGATTAATTTTATTTTTTTAGATAGTAATCTTAAATTTAAATCATCGATTTCATCCCAAAATCCCGGGAATGTGCCTTTTAGTAAATTTTCTACTCGCGCATCTTCACATATATTTAAAATAATTTGAGCAAACTGAGGGTTTTTTGGAAAAAGCTCTTTAGGGATTTGTGGATCATTGATACTTTTAAATCTTATATGACTACCCTCATGTGCAGCTAATCCTTCCAAATCTTCAAATGTTAATGATTTATCGTCAAAAGGTAGAAAAATATTTACCCCATCTGTTCTGGGAATGCCATTTTTAACTACACATTTTGGAGAATCCGATACCCTCTGCGCAATATTCTTTAAAATTCGTTGATCCGATAAGTTAATGGGATTTAGTTTGCTTTTTAAAATTGAAGGGGTTGATTTCATCGTAAATATTAACAAAAAGGGGTTTAAATAATTCGATAAAAAATATCAAGCAATTACTTCCAAGGTGATAAATATCACAATTCAATCAGAAAAATCCAAAAATAATGATAAAATTGAAACATTTTCAGAAAAACCATTATCAGAAAAACATTTCACTAAAGAAAATCCCAAATTTATTCTTGAAAAAAAAATCCCGGTAATTCAAGAGGCTTTACCTTATAATGTCATATACCCCAAAGAAAATCAACAAATTTATTACCCTGTTCTTGAGTTTGAAGGAGAAAATAACGTAATAATAAACGAATTAGAAATAATTCGTTTAGCAGTTGAGAGAGATCGACTTATTGGTATTAAACATGTTTTAACATTTTATTTTTTCAGCCCCCCTGGTTTAGGAAAGACAGTATTAGGAGGATATTTAGCTGCTTGCTATAAATGTCCATATCAAATTATTAACTGTGTAAATTCTATGATAGATCTTGATTTATTGGGAAGTCAAATCCTTGTTGGAGAAAGTACAAAATGGCAAGATGGTCCAATTCCTTCAATTATTCGTGCAGCAAATCATAATAATATGGCAATTTTAATAATAAATGAATTTAATGCCTTAACAGTTAATGCACAAATGGCACTTAATCCTTTATTAGATAAACAAGAGGGGGTAATACTGACTCAAAATAATAATGAATTTGTAAATCTATCAGATGATAGCCAATTATTAATAATCGCAACCATGAATCCTGATGTCATGGGAATTAATGATTTACAGGCCTCAGTTAGAGATCGTGCTTCAGCCATTATTGAAATGACTTATCCTTCACTGGAGAAAGAATCTTGGTTAATTCAGCAACTTACAGGATTAGATGAAAAATGGGCTCTAATGTATTGCGAAGTTATTGCAGAATGCAGAAGAGCAAAATTTGTAGATAATACTGTTACTAAAGCTCCAAGTACTCGCGCTATTATAGACTGGATTAATTACTCATTTGTATGGGGGCCTATGTTGTCATTTAAATTAACCATAGCAAATCGTTATTGTGCAGGAAATAGTGAAGTGGAAAAAAAAATATTGATACGAATTGCTACAGGAAAGGGAGTTTCGAAATGGAAGATTCCAAAAGATGAGGAACTGTTAAAGGAGATAAAAATACAAGATCGATTTCATTTTCCTACTAGCCAACCAATAAAAATAAGGAAATATACCGAGCTAAAAAAGAAATCTTTAACAGCAAGGCAGAGAAAAGAAATAAAACAGCAAAAACTAGCTAAAAAATTGAATTTAGTTCCTTTAGATAATTACTTTTGCAAGAAAGAGGAAAAAACAAAAACCATTATATAATTGTTTGAAAATTATTTAATTATGAAATTAGATATAGACAATGTTAATGACGGATTGTTTGGTAGATGGTGGAATTATATAGATTGTGAAAATTTTGTTTTTCAAAAAAATGTTCCAGAAAATGAAGTAAAAGATGACGATATATTAATTCACAAAGAAATTAAAGAAGGAGAGACTTTTCCAACTCTGCGATATCACACTATTTTAGATAATGATGTGTTAGAAATTGATGGTAAGATAGCCAGAGAAATGTTAAGCATCAAATTAAAAGAATTTATATTAAAGTATAAAAAAATACCTTATTCTGTTAATTTTAATAAAATACTAAAAAATGGATTAATAATCTTCAAGTATTCACCAACTAAATTAGATAATTTTCAGCTTAAAATACCAGTAACAGATTTTGATTTTGATCAAGATGAAGCTGAAGAATTTTTTAAAAACATTGAAAATGTGGACGGAACCCCGTTAGATGGCGAATTAAAAATAAACATAATGAAAGAAAATCCGATTATTGAAAAAATTGCTTCAGAAAGTGGAGCAAATAGAGTATATATATTTGATGCGGAAGTAAAAGAGATGGAAAAAAGTAGTTCTGATTACATGGGCCACATAAGTGAATTTTACATTTTAGATCTTCAAAAAGGAAAAGCTGCTCCTGATAATAAGAAAAATACAATGAAAAGAGATTTTGATAGGGTAATTGTTAAAATAAGTGAGAAAACTTTAACAGCAGCAGATATAAAGGTCGGAGACAGCGTATCGTTAAGTGGGAAAACTAAAATGAATTTTGATTTTAAATTCATAATCCAAAATGTTCGTAAAATCACCAAAAAAGAAGAATAGCTTTCAATGTACAATTTTAAAATCTTGAAAACCTTCTTCTTTTACATCAAAAAAATGTTCTACTTTGTCAACCTTAGAGTATTTAGGACCATTTTTTAGCCATTCTAGCATTCTATCGATTTTTTCCTTGGGACCTTCACATACAACCTCGACTTTACCATCCCATCGATTTTTAACCCATCCAGATAAACCAAGTTCATATGCTTTATTTCTTGTATTAACTCGGAAAAATACTCCTTGGACTCTTCCACTTATAATAGCATACAACCTCAAATTTTGCACCTAATAAAAATAATCAGAGTAATAAAATAAATCCATCACGCTGTTTAATTGTGAATAAATTTTGAATGTCTTGATAAGTCTGCAAAAAATTTCTTTTTTTATCCACGTTCTCCTCATTTTTTATTTTATTCGAAATAAATTCCAAAATCCTTGGCATTCTATCCGAAATTATAAAATTTATTGTGTTTTTTAAGGATCCATCTGCAGATAATACAATATATTCAATATATTTCTCAATTAATGTCAAATCAGATACGGAATAATATTTTTGGATGAAATTTGAATCATATCCGAGTTTTTTCCACATTTTCTGAATATTTATATTAGATTTAAAAGAATCCATGAGTGATAGTAATTTTTTTGGATGTTTTGTTCCATATATTTGTAAAATATTTTGAGGTGAATGGTTTTTATAAAGATTAGGAAATAAGACACCTAAAGATTCTGCGGCTTTAAATCGTATCTTGTCTTTTTCATCAAGTAAGAGTATAATCAATAGTTTCTCTACTAATGGTGTTTGGAAATTTGGGAGAGAAGCTGCAATATTAAACCTAATGTTTTCATCAGGATCGGTGATAAATTCTTGTATTTTATTAACACATTTTGGAATTTCTAAAGAGATTAACATCCTAACTATGCTTTCTCTTTTTTTCCAGCTCATATTTGATAAATTGACTATCTTTTTCTCTATTTTTTTCATTAATTTTGCTTTTTCTAATTCTGATAGGTTTTTCATTATTTCATAAAAATTTGGGCTTTTATATCTCTCATTATTGATAACATGGAGTAATTTAGCTGCATTCAAACCGATTGCTTCATTTTCATTAACTAATGCTTCAATTAAATAAGGCTCGAATTTTTTCTTATCAGATTGGATCAGTTTTACTGATTTTAAAAATAGATTAATATTTTTTACTGCTAGAAAATGTATAATAAATTGAAAATATAGTTCTAATTGGGATTCTTCTAAATCCTTTTCAATCCAATTCGTTTTTGTATTATTTTTTTTATTGATATTGATTGATTTAAGTAAATATTTCCCTTTTTTTCGCACAGCTTTATCAGGATGATACAATAATAGAAAAATATAATCAGAGTTTTCTGAAGAAATTAAATTTTGGTTTATTGATTTTTTATTTAATCGCTTTAATTTATCTGCGAGATCATCAATAAAATTAAAAATCTCGCATTTTTCACTCAAATGGAACACCAATTGCATTTCCAATACCCAAGATCAGTACAATTTCATTAGGTTTTGTTTGTGAGCGTATTATTTTTTTCAAGATCCTGATAATTTTTGGAATTGCCAACTTTATCGGTTCACTCATAGGAGAAACTGCTTCTTCCAAACTTTCCCTACATACAACGGCTTCAAAAGGGATAGTAGGTGTCTCTTTCATACATAGTGTTTCAATCTGATATTTATCAATTAAATTATTTGAATCTCCACCTATAACAATCCCTAAACCTTGTGCAACTGTTCCAAGTTTTTCTCCCTCCAAACGAGTCATTGCATCTATAGTGATTACAATAGAAGGATGTTGATTTTTTTCATGTAATTCTAAAATCACATTTTCAACAGCCTCACCGATATTTCCCACAATAGCATCGGGTCCCTTAGGACGAAGGCAAATACATTTACGATTTTTATAAGTAATTTCAGAAGAATAGAATCCGTGGGAGCGTTTTTGTGTATTTAACTCGAGAATTTTATTATTTTTTTGAATTTCTTTGATGAATTCATTTACAGACATAGGTCCTATTGAATCCCCAATTGGTTGTTTTCCTTTAAATGAATCTAAGGCTGTTCTATAAGCTCGTGCTTTTATCATTATTTGAGTTATTTCAGAAGCAGTAGAAAGTAGAAACATGTGACTTCTAGTTTTTTCACCGATTATTAATTTATGACGGACTTTTTTATGCATATTATGAATTTCTGTAGTGGTATTAAGTAAAGCAGAAATTTTTGCAAGTGAACTTTTATCAATATTAGGTAAAAATTGTCTAATCAATTGAGAAAACCTTTTTTCTCGATATGACATTAGGTAACGCAATTTCTCATAAATCGGAGGATCTAACTGAGATGGTGGAATAACAAAGAAATCTAATATTTTATTTATAAATTCTGTTATTTCACGAGGAGTTATACCCTCAGATGATATTGGTTCAATAAATGAAAATGTCAGATTAACACCATATTTCTTCCATTTATTCAATTCTTTCAAGGATTTCTTTATAAGGCGCCCAGCATACCATCCTTGATAATTTTGCCCATAAAAAAAAACTAAAAGTAATAGAATGATAAAAAATGTAGTAAGAAGATCATTAAACTCAGAAAGAAAATCTGTAAATTCGGACATAATCTATGCAGTCAATAAATTGTATTTAGTAAAACATAGGTAATTTCCAAATAAAAAGCATACTTATATTTTTCATAATTTATTTATATCAAAATAGTGGCTGATTTTCCTCGTAATGTATTTATATATGATCTTATTGGATTGGGGGGGACTTTTGATCAATTTCATTTAGGGCATGCAAAACTTATTAAAACTGCATTCAAATTTGGGAAACATGTAGCAATCGGGCTAACTACTGAAAAATTACTTGATAATAAAATATTGAAGGATAAAATACAATCATATGCTAAAAGAGAGGAAAACTTAAAACAATATATTCACAATGAAATTGGGGTTTCAGAGCAAAACTATACAATTATACCTTTAAATGATCCTTTTGGTCCTGCAATAACCGATAAAAACCTTCAAGCTCATGTAAGTAGTATGGAAACTTATAAAATTGCTATAAAAATTAATGAAATCCGAATAAAAAATGGATTTCCGCCCTTGGTTTTGATTATAATTCCGATAATTTTAAATAAATTTGGAAAAAAATATAGTTCTAGTGAGATACGGGAAAAATTGTAAAAAACTGCTATAGTTTAGATAATTTAAAGGATTCCTTAGATCTTTTTATATGATTTTGATAAATTTGAAATTTAATAGAATTTTGATAAATTTGAAATTTGAATGTAGGTGGTTTGTATTAATCAAAAAATAACAATAAAAACTGAGCATTACCAAATTCTTCAAAAATTAAAAAAAATTAAAAAACCAGTCGAAGCACGAGAGCTCAGTGAAAAATTAAAAATTCCTTATGAAAAATTAATGTCGGGGGCAATATTTTCACTTGAACAAATTGGTTTGGCTAAATTTCAAGAAGAAGAATTAGAAGTTATAACATTAACCAAAGAAGCAAAGAACTACCTTGATTCCGGTCTACCAGAACGACAAATCTATGATGTTTTAGCAAAAAATGATCGAAAAGAAGTTAAATTGCTGGATTTCTCTAAAGAAATTGAAGAGCAATTAAATTTTCCAAAGAGATTATTTTTTGTTGGGATTTCAAAGATGAAAAAAAACAAATGGATAATGTCTTCTAAAGCGATGGGTTATGAACAGATTTTTATTAATAATGAATCTCCGGAAAAAACTGAAGAAGAACAAGTTTTAGATTTATTTAAAGACAGCAATTCATATTCATTATTAGAAATACCAAAAAAATTACAACAAGCAGTAAATTCAATTTACAACCGCAAATTAGTCACGAAAGACAAAAAAATACTACGGTTAGTCGAATTGACCCCAAATGGTAAGAAAATTACAGAAAAAGAACTTCAATTAATTGATGAAGAAATAAACCTTATATCAAGCGAGATGTTAAAGGATGGATCTTGGAAGGAAAAACTTCCAAATCTAAAAAGTTATGAAGTAAATGCATTAGGCCCAAATATGGCTGCAGGAAAATACCATCCGTTAACTGTAATTATAAATGAAGTTCGTGAAGTATTCCATTCAATGGGATTCGAAGAAATTAAAGGCCCAATTGTTGAAGAAGCATTCTTTAATTTCGATTGTTTATATCAACCTCAAGATCACCCAGCCCGTGAAATGCAAGATACATTTTATTTAAAAAATCCCGCAGAGGGAAAATTACCAAAGAAGAAAGTTGTTGAGATCATAAAAAAAACTCATGAAAATGGAGGAAATACTGGTTCAACTGGTTGGGGATATGAATGGTCTGAAGAGATTGCTAAAAAAATTTTACTTAGAACCCACACTACAGCAACCACAATTCGACGTCTGTCCCATATAACGAAAAAATCGAAATTTCCTATGAAAGTATTTTGCGTAGATAGGGTATTTAGAAATGAGAGTGAAGATAGAACACATCTTGCTCAATTTATGCAAATAGATGGAATTGTTATTGGAGAAAATTTGTCATTATCCGATTTAATTGGTCAGTTGGTTGAGTTTTACAAAAGGATGGGATTTGAAAAAGTTGTCACCCGTCCCGGATTTTTCCCTTATACCGAGCCTTCAATGGAAGTATCTGTATATTCAAAAAAACTTGGTGCTTGGTTAGAAATGGGAGGGAGCGGTATATTTAGACCAGAAGTTACCTATGCTTGGGGAGTTAAAGATCCTGTAAGAGTATTGGCTTGGGGATTGGGATTAGAAAGATTAGCACAAATAAAGCTTAAGCTTGGTGACATTAGAGATCTATATCAAAGCCCAATAAAATGGTTACGCGAGGTTTCATATTAAAATGCCATCATTAACTTTAAAATTGGATCGATTGGAAAAACTTGTAGGAAAAGAATTAAAAATCGATGATTTAGAATATGATTTGCAGTGGATTGGATTGGATGTTGACGATGTAAATAAGGAAGAAAATGAGATTAAAATCGAATATGATCCCAACCGCCCTGATTATTCCAGTCCGGAAGGAATTGCTCGGAGCCTCAAGGGATATTATGAATTGGAAATCGGATTACCTGAATTTCAAATTAATGAAGGAACTGAAAAAATAAACGTAGATCCTAAGGTTCGAGATATAAGACCTTTTGTTGTTGGGGCTATTGTCCGTAATATTGATTTAGATGAAGATCAAATAGGAACTTTAATGAATATTCAAGAATCTTTACATTGGGCTTTAGGAAGAGATAGAAAGAAGGTTGCAATTGGAATACATGATTATGACCAGGTAAAAGGTCCTTACATTTATACAACAGTTAAACCTGATGGAGTAAAATTCCGCCCACTGCATATGGAGGCTTACGAAATGACTCCTAAAGAAATATTAGAAGAACACGAAATGGGAATAAGATATGCTCATCTATTAAAAGATGCAGAAGAATACCCCATTATTTATGATGCTGAAGGAAAAGTTGTCTCACTTCCACCGATAATTAACGGAGTTCATACAACAGTAACGGATAAAACTAAAAATCTTCTTTTAGATCTAACAGGAACTGATTTCAATGCAGTTAATTACTCATTAAACATCATAGCATCAACTTTTGCAGATATGGGGGCAAAATTAGAAACAATAGATGTTATTTATGATGATAAACCAGATGAAATTTTAAAAGTTCCGGATTTCTCACCTCAAACGATGCAAGTGCATTTAGATTACATCAATTCATATTTAGGATTAAAACTATCAGCCCTTGAGATAATAAAGTGCTTAAAAAAAGTTCGCTTGGATGCTTCTAAAACAAAAGATAAAAATATACTAAATGTGAAGATTCCAGCTTATCGCTGTGATGCGGTTATGCATGAAGTGGACATTGTTGAAGAAGTGGCAATTGGGTATGGCTATCAAAACTTAACACCCGTTGTTAAGGAAGGAGGATTTGGGAAATATCATCCAGCGGAAGTGTTTGCAAATAAATCTCGCAGTATAATGATAGGAGCAGGATGTCTTGAGATGGTAAATAGTACTCTTTCATCCCAAAAAGATTATGAGAATCTTGGCCTAAAATTTAATGAAAAAGAACAGATTGTTCTTTTAAATCCCGTTTCAGAAAAATTTAATACTACACGCGCAAATTTACTTATTGGTTTAATGAAAAATCTTGCGTTTAACCGTTCAGCTGAAAAACCTTTCCGATTATTTGAAGTAGGTGATATTCTTTTAATAGATAAGAATCGGGATGTTGGAGCAAGAAGGGAATTACATTTAAGTGCAATAACACTTTCAGAATCAAGTGATTTCTCAGAAATTAAATCACTTCTTGATCATTATTTTCGCACTTTAGGATTATTAGATAAGATAGATATAAAACCCATCTCTCATCCAACTTTTGTAGAAGGTCGAACAGGAGAAATTTACTATGGTAAAAAGAAAATTGGGCAAATTGGTGAGATTTACCCCCAGGTGATACTCAATTTCGGTTTGAATTATCCTATAGCAGCATTTGAAATCAACCTGATGCCATTTTTCAAGGATCACGAAGAATAATGTTATCAAGATCACTTTCATTTGCTCTATTTTTTTGGTTATTACGCCAGTGAATTATTTCTTCTTAATATTTGCTTAATTATCTTAATGTCTAAACACATCGAAATAATGAATTTAAAATAATTTTTTAATCCGAATTATAGAATTAGTTTTACTAAAGCATAATCATTAAAACTATAATATACCCAAAACCTCTTAAAGGAGATTTTCTTATCAAAATTTCAACGTACATTCAATTGAAATAATGGTGATTTAAATTTGCTTAATCGCATAGACGTGGATGGATTTAAAAAGGTTCAAAATGAATATAAAAAAGACCGCTCTAAATGTAAGAAAACATTAGAGGTTAAAGGAAGATGGAGATTAAACGTTGAATATGGTCCACAATTTGAGATTAAATTGGAAACAGAAAGAGCCGGGCAAATTACAGTACTAACTGATGAAACGATTATCCTTGGAGGAGGAGGAACAGCTGTTCACCCGGTTCATTATTGCATGGTGGGTTTCTGTGGATGCTTCTCAGCTGCTTTTGCTAAATGGGCTGCAATGGCGGATATTGAATTAAGAAAATTAGATATTAGAATTATTGCCGACATAGATTTAACTACTGGATTTGGAATTGAGGATGGTATTGATGCTGTTAATGATTATAAACTTGAAATTTTTGTTGAAAGCGATGCAAATATGGAGGAGTTAAATAAGGTTCTGGAACACACAAAAAGGAGATGTTTTTGCATGTATTGTATCACTACGCCAATAATGCCTAAGATTGAGATGATAGTAGAAACTCCTGAGGAAAAAGCTGAGGAAGCAGTCTTCATTTGTCCAAATTGTTTCAACAAAACAATGGTTTTTTTAGATGATAACACTCAGAAATGTAAGAATTGCGGAACTACTGGTTATTTTACTCTACAACCACAAGCAAAAAACGTATCTCAAAAAAAAAAAAAATTCAAATAAAAATTTTTGATGATTAATAAAATAACTTAGAAAAAAGTATAATAATATTAAAGAAGTGAAATTTAATGGTAGAAGAATGGCCTTATGTATCCAATAAAGATCAATACGTTATGGATTTAGAAAAAGATTTAAAGAAGACTAAGAGTCAATTATATCAAACTTTGATAAATGCAAATAAAACTGTAAACGAAATTCAAGAATTACAAGAACAAATGAATCGATGCAAAATTGAAAATGCTAAATTAAAACGTCAAATTGAAGATTTAACTAAATAGTTTAATGGGAAGAAATAGGATATTGATAAGAATAGTAATAAAGAAAAACAATTTTATGTCAAAAAAAAAAAAAAGGTATGATTTAAACCAATGAATGATACTCAAATAGATTTTATATTTAAAATTGCAGTAATTGGAGATAGCTCTGTAGGGAAAACATCATTAATTAAACAATATACTAAAGGTTCATTTGAAAATGATTATATATCTACAATTGGGGCTCAATTTTCTATTTATATTGAAGAGATAGATGGTGATAAATGTAAGTTATTTTTCTGGGATATTGCGGGAGAAAAGGAATTTAAATTCCTACGTTCACAGTTTTACGTAAAAAGTAAAGCAGCAATTATTGTTTATTCTCTCGAAGAAAATAATCATGGAATAGAAAGTTTTAAGCATTTAACTGAATGGTATGATGATATCAAAAAATATTGCGGAAAAATCCCTGTTATCATTTTTGCCAATAAGGTTGATTTAATTGATGAGAATAATTTGGATGATTCAGAGATTCAAAAGTTAATTAAAGAAAATAATTTTCTAGGTGTTTATCGAACTTCAGCGAAAACGGGTAAAGGGGTAACTGATGCATTCCAGAAAATACTAAAATTACTACATAATCAGTATAAGAACATCAACTAATATTTGAAATAACCTCTAAATCACCAGAGATTTTTGCACCAGTATGGAGGATTCTTTTACCTTCTGTAATGCTTCTTCCTGCTATACAGGTCATGAAGAATAAAAAAATTAGATAATTTGCTATAAATCAAGCAATTTTTTTATATATGTTATTATTTCAGAATTTCCTTTTACTGCCAAATCCAACAACTGATTAAGTTCCTCTCTGGAAAAGTTTTTACCTTCAGCAGTTCCCTGAACTTCTATAAATTTACCTTCAGCAGTTCCCTGAACTTCTATAAATTTACCATCTTCTGAACTAATAATATTCATGTCCACCTCAGCTTGGCTATCCTCGATATAAGGAAGGTCCAACATTGGTGTTCCTTTGACAATACCTACAGAAATAGCTGAGATAACATCAAATGCAGGCATTTTTAAAATAATTTTTTTCTCAATTGCACTTTGTATTCCATCATATACTGCAACAAAAGCTCCAATTATTGAAGCGCATCGAGTACCACCATCAGCCTGAATAACGTCAGCATCGATTTTAATAGTTATTTCCCCTATACTATCAATATCAAATGCTGCACGAATACTTCTGCCTATTAAACGCTGAATTTCCATACTTCTACCAGGTATTTTTCGATTTCTGTCTCGATTACGTCGGCGATCCGTTGCTCGTGGCAGCATATCATATTCTGCTGTTATCCATCCTTTCCCAGAATCTCTTAAAAATCTTGGAACTGAATCTTCGACACTGGCAGTTATAATTACTTTAGTTTCACCTATTTCTACGAGAACACTACCTTCTGGCCATTTTAGGTAATTTCGAGTAATTTTTAGAGGTCTAATTTGGTCAAAAGCGCGACCATCTTCTCTGATTGATGTTTCACTCATATTAATGCAGTTAGTGGTAGTTCAAATTTGAATTTTTCGACAAATTTCGATAATTTCCTTCCAAATCTTGCGAATATCCTCTTTACTTATTATTTTACTATGATTTTCTACTTTTTCATAAACCAATTTTTCCCGTTCTTCTTGAATCAAAGCAAGATTTTTCTTGTTTTTTAAGTTTCCGATTAATTTTGCTATCGTAACGCGTTCGTTTAGTAAGGTAACAAGATTACTATCAATTAAATCAATTTTTCTTCTTAAGTCATCAATATCTTCCATATTTTAATCATCACATAATCTTTATTGCAAGTAAAATTAAATGTTATTTGTGGGAATTGAAGTTTCTGAACTGAACCTAATCCGCATTGTGAGAAAAGATCCATCAGTAATTAAATTGTATTCTATGGATCCTAAAACTGAAATTTATATCAAGAAATTGGGAATGGAAGGATTGAATCTTATCAAGAAAGAATTCCCAAATTTTTTACCTTCAAATTTACAAAGTGTTTATAGTATTAATATAATTTCAAGTAAAATGATGTCTTCTTCAGGGTATAAAAAAATACGCTTTTATATTTCCGTAGAAGGTAAAATACTTAAGAGAATTGAGAGTTAATTTAATCCAAATGTAGAAAATTTCTCCGCCGATTAGACTTTAATTTTTAAGACTAAGGATAATATATAATTATTATAAGATCAGAGTTAAAGATCAGAGTTGATATCAGAAATGGAAGCGTATGACTTAACAATTGAAGATATTTTCGAGCAATTAAAAACAAGTAGAGAAGGTTTAACAGAAGAACAAGTCCAAAACATTCGGAAAATAACAGGAGATAACCAACTTCCAAAAAAAAAGGTTAATTTTTACGCAAAATATATTCGACCATCTTTTAATTTAATGATTATTATTCTTTTAATTGCCGCCTTTATTCAGTTATATATAGCTCATACGCTAGGATCAGCGGTAGATTATGTTTCTCCTATAATAATCTTTGTAATTCTAGGAATTAACATCATGATTGCCATGATTCAACAACGAAAAGTGGAAAAGACTCTTGAAGCTTTAGAGCAACTAACATCTTTTAAGGCTTCTGTTTTGCGAAATGGAGCAACAGTGGAAATAGAACCTAAAGAAATTGTTCCGGGCGATATTTTAGTATTAAAGCAAGGAGACTTCATCGCCGCAGACGCACGCTTATTCCAAGAAAATGATATAACAATTAATGAATCAAATCTAACAGGGGAACCGACTGCAGTAGAGAAAGTAACAGATCGAATTGAATGTTCCAACTTACCAATTCAGGATCAAAAAAATATGTTATTTAGTTCAACATTTGTTACTTCAGGAAATGGTCGGGCGATTGTTACAGCAACTGGAATAGAAACAAAAATCGGGATAATTTCCAAAGGAATTGCTCATAAAGAACATAGAGAAATCCCACTAAACAAAGCAATGAATAAAATGGCAACCAATTTTGGTCTAATTGTCTTAGGGGTAATTATTGTGATTTTCCTTTATCATTATTTCATAACTGGAATTGACGATTACGTTGGAGAAGCCCAATGGTTAGTGAGTCTGGCAGTGGCAGCGATACCATTTAATTTTCCGATTATTACAACTATAATTTTATTAACTGGTGTTTTAAAACTTGGTAAAAACCAAGCAATTGTTCGACATTTAAATTCAATAGAAACAATGGGAAGATTAAATTTTATTTGCTCTGATAAGACGGGAACACTTACACAAAATCAGATGACGGTTCAAAAAATATTTCTTGATAATAAAATCTTAGAAGTAACTGGCGTGGGTTATAAAAATATCGGAGATATATTGTATAACGAGCAAAAATATAATGTAGAACAAGATGTTAATTTAAAAAATCTTATTTTTAATGGAATCGTAAATAATAATGCTGAATTTCGTGAAGAGACAGTATCCCTTAAAAATGGCTCAACTCAAATAATAAAAGTCTTAGGTATGCCTACAGAAGGTTCTTTATTAACACTTGGGCAAAAAGCAGGATTTGATTATTCTAAGATAAGATCTAATTATGAAATTATAAAGGAATTGAGTTTCACCTCAGAACGAAAAATTATGTCTAAAATTGTAAAAAATGAAGATAATTTCTTGTGTTTTTCAAAGGGGGCTCCTGAAAGAATACTAAAATTGTGTGATTTCATCCTTTTAGAAAATAACCTTATACCCATTACCGATGAATTAAAATCTGATATAATTCAAAAAATGGAGGACATTGCCGGCAAAGGTTATCGAACATTAGGTTTTGCCCAAAAAACTCTATCATCAGATATAATTATGAATATTGATAATTTAGTCTATGAAGAATTGGAAAATCATTTAGTTTTTATTGGATTTGTTGCAGTTTTAGACCCTCCTCGTAGTGATGTTAAAAAAGCGATTGAAATTTGTCAAGGAGCGGGAATAAACGTTGCAATGATTACTGGTGATCATTCTTTGACCGCAAAATCAATTGCGAAAGATTTGAATATTTTTAAATTGGGTGATTATTCAGAAAGTGGAAATGAAATAAAAAACATGACATCTGATAAGATCGTACAAACGAGAGTTTTTTCCCGTGTTGCGCCTGAAGACAAAGAAATGATCGTAAAAGCACTTCAACAAGAAGGATACATTGTAGCAATGACAGGTGATGGTGTTAATGATGCTCTTGCTTTAGAAAATGCAGATGTGGGTATTGCTATGGGAATTTCTGGAACTGATGTGGCTAAAAATGCTGCAGATCTGATCTTAACTGATGATAGCTTTTCAACCATTGAAACTGCAATTTTTCACGGTCGAGGGCTTTTTGGTAATATTCGATCAAATATTGTATTCTTATTTGTATGTCTCTTTTCTGAATTAATTATTCTAAGTATTGTTGCTTTATTCTTGAATTATCAAATATTTAATCCACTGCAACTCGTAATTCTATATAGTTCCATCCATTTCTTCCCCCCATTCGGCTTGATGTTCGATAAATACGATGAGAGGATAATGAAAGACCCACCTAAGGATGCAAAAGAGCCATTAATTAGTAAGAAATATCTGCTAATGATGATTCTTCAAATTGCAACTATCGTAATAGTCATTATTACGCTTTGGTTAATGATTATGGGCGATAAAATTCCTATTTATGATGAGAATTATATAGATCCGAGATTTGTTAATCCATGGAGTCATTTTGAAAGAATAGGATATGGTTTCGAATACGAAATCTATAGTTTTTCAGACCGTGAAAACATAAAATTATTGAGAGAATGGAAAGCTCAAACTATATGCTTAGTAACATTAATATTTTCAGAAATATGGATGGCTTTTGAAGCAAGATCAATTAAAGTAGGATTATTCAAAGGACCAAAAAATAATGCGTTGTACATTTTAATAGCATTTGTGGTAGGAATTCTTTTGTTGATAACATTCTGGGATTTTGCTCAATTTTATTTAGTTATCATTACGATGTCTTATAAAGATTGGTTAATTGCATTTGGTGCTTCACTAATTGTTCTTATTGTAAGCGAAATTTACAAGAAGGTTTAGTAGTTTTCCCTTTTTTTAATTTCCTTTCTTATTTTAAAGTAGAGATAAATTAATTAGCCCGAATTTTATTAAATTATTAGATATGAATGAACCTTTTAGAAATTCTTCATTTTCCATTGAAAAATCGATTCTAATTAAGGATTTTAGTCATGAAAGTATCCCTAAAATGAAGGATGAAATGAGAGAACTGTTAAATAATCCTAAGGGAAATAACTTTTCAGTATCAAAAACATTAGAAATAATTGCTCTTCTTTTAGTTGATGAACATATAGAAATTAGAAAAAAAGCGGTCAATTTTTTTGAGGATCTCGATCATGAACGTTTTAAAATGCATACTTCTGAAGGCAACATAATCGCACTTTTACCAGAATACCTTAAATTACAAGTACTTGAAGAACTTTTAAACAAAATCACAGTTTCTCGTGGAGATGATAAATACATAATATTTGGTACTTTTTGGTTAGGGATACTTGTATATAAACCTGCTTTTCCGTTTTTAATACAAACTCTCTCACATCCAAATAAAAGGGTTGTTCGATCAGCCATTGTAGCATTAGGAATTTTCGGGGATACAAACGCAATTGAATATTTAACACCTTTTTTATATGAAACAAAATATATTCGAATTAGAAATAAAGCTATTGAATCTATTGGATCCCTCGGTAATGATGGCTTGCAAGCTTTAATACACCAGCTTTTTTTAAAGGGAGATGTAAATCCCCCCTTTTTAGAAACTCATATCATGACATTCGGGGGAAGGATAATGAATTTTCTATCTATGGAACTTGAAAATGAAAAAGATTCTCATCGTAAAAAACTATTAATGGAATTCTTACGAAAGGTTAGTGAACAATATCAAGTTAAAATATCCCAAAATTTTAAGATTCTTCTATAATAGTTTTAGTTAATTGGAAATTTGAGAGTAAAATGCTTAATCCTAAATTTAAAAAAGAAAATCTTCTATTTTTCTTCATGATTTTTTGCTTTATTATAGGAATTTTGATTTTTGCGTTTAAACAGTACAATTCATTGTTTTTTATGATATGCTCTCAAATATATTTCATTATTTTTGGATCTATTAATCTATTTTATACTATCAAGTCTCGTAATTCTCTGACGAAAAGGGAAATATCAGGATATTTAATAGACGAAATTCTTGTTGCAATCGGGTATTATTTTTTAGCGATCTTATACCCATTTATTTTTAATTTCGTGATTAATATTTCATTACGCCAAATGCTATATTTCCATCTTTGGGACTCTTTAACAGTTCATATTTTTTGTTGGAAGATTTATCTCTATTTCGCCAAAAGAAACAATAAAAAATATCACAGAGAAATGGATTATGAACAGTGGAAAGAGTATTTTTTAGAAAAATATTCGGAAATTAGTGAGTTTAAAAAGGATGCAAAAAGAAAATTAGCTCATTTTTATCCTGCTTTAGTAATTATTGGATTCTATTTTTTAGGAATTGTTTTTGAACCATTGTCAATTAAATATGGAATTGAGTCTCTAACTTTTAGTAAGTATTGGCAACTTGCAATCGCGATTCATTTCTTATGGACGATGAATATTGCAGATCTATTTCGCTTAAATAATTTCAAGAAGTTAGGTAAATTTGCTACGCGTTGGTTTGAAAATTCACTTCGTCCCAGTGAATTGGAAACTTTTGCTCAAGGTTCAATTATGATTTTATCCTGGATTCCATTTTTCTTAGCTGATATCCAAATTTTATTAGTTATTGTTCTAATTAGTTCGATTAGTGATGGAGTAACGAGTATCATTGGTATAAAATTTGGTAAGATATCTATAAAAGGAACAAAAAAAAAGTTGGAAGGAACAATCGCAGGATTTATTACTACCTATTTAATCATAATTATCATAAATTTAATTTTACCCTTTCAAGGATTAAAAGGCTTCGAAATACATATAATTGCCTTAGTTACTGCATTTGCTTTTGGATTTGTGGATATATTTGGGGGAAAAATAACTGATAATTTCTTAAATCCCGTAGTTACTGGTTTAATAATTTGGATTTTACTCACAATTTTTCAATTTCTCTAATAACTTTGCAGCAGCGATTTTTTCAGATTGCTTTTTTGTTGTAGCAACTCCTTCTACAGAAAATGTTAGTTGTTCAGATATTTGAATGGAATATTGTGATGTAAAAATCTTTTGATGCGGAGGCCCTTGCTCATTAATAAGTCGTATAGAGCATTTTGGAAGGTTATTTCTTAAAATATATTCATTTAATTGATTTTTTGGATTGTTTTGATTCTTATTTGTTAAATTTGGAATGAAATCTCTATCTTTTATATCATTAAGAATATCTCTAAACAAAAACTCAAAAGATTGTTTACAAATATCATAAGAATTCATCCCGATTTTCTGATTGTATTTAAAAATAGCTCCAAAAATTGCTTCTAAGGTATCTGCAATTTGTTTCTCGTTAATAGATACTCCTTCTCCTTTCAAAATTATTGGATTTAATCCAATTCTTGTACCTAATTTGGCCAAAACTGAATTAGAGACGATTTCACTACGTAATTGTGTATATTGCCCCTCATTGCCTTGAAAATTGTCATATAACCAATCTATTGAAAGTAAATCTAAAACACTATCACCCAAAGCTTCTAACCTTTCATTAGAAGGCCGATCGCGATTAATGCTATGATAAGAATCATGAGTAGTCGCAAGATTTAGCCATTTAACGGTAAGGAGTAATTTGTATTCTTCAATAAATTCCTTTAATTTTTCCTTTCTATCGAGTTTCATTTGAAAGCCTCTTTAAATAAATAATTTTAGTTCACTAATTTTTCTCAAAAATATAAGCATTAATCAGCCCACCCTTTTTAATTATAAAATTAAGCGGCAAATCACCAATATAATCAACAGGATTTGTCGCATCTGGATGACCAGGATAACTCTCTCTAATTTTTTCAATACCTACTTCAGTAAATTCAAAAATTACTATTTTTCCATAAGGTTTTGGTTTTATTATGCGATATATTTCTGAAAATGCTTTGAATTTATCCGTAAAATGGTGAAACGAGCCATTAGCAAAAATAGCATCAAAAGAATTATCTTCAAATGGCAATTCTTCAGCTTTAAGATTTCGGAATTCAATTCGATCTAAAACATTTACTTTACGTGCATTATTTTGCCAATCTGCCCAATTATGTCCTTGAGGTTCCCCCGTAATCAAATTTAATCCTGAAAGTGCTAAAATTATTGCCATTTTTCCTCGACCGGTCCCGATATCCAGAATTAATGATTTTGGATCTAAATTAAGAGTTGTAATTACCTCTTCAATAAAATCTACATTTTCGGAAAACCTTTCACCTAATTTTCCTATTTTTTTTCTTAGACTCAAATAATATCAAATATTTTAAATTTTTACATCAATAATAAGATTAAGAATAAAATATTATTGAGGAAAAAAAATTGCTATTGGATGTCGCGTGGGGATATGGCCCTTTTACATTTGTTTTATGGACGGGATTCTTTCTGGGAATTTTGCACACGATCATGCCTTGTGAAGACAAGTTCATTTTTTGTTTTTATGCGTTTGGTGTTAGTAGGGATTGGAAACAAGCATTTAGGATTGTAAATTTCTACGGGTTTGGTTTATTTCTGACAAATTTTATCATTGGTGCAATTGTATCATATATCTCGTCTATCTTAGGATTAACATTACTGGATAATCTTAATACGTATTTAATAAATGCATTTTCGGGAATAATTTTGATATTTAGCGGATTAATCATGATGTATCAGATTAGAAAAAAAAAATATTGGCCACACAGTGAACAACTTCAAGAATTAATTGAAAATTTACCCACATTGCGCTCTAGGAAGCGAACTAGTTTTCTATTAGGCATTTTGGCGGGAATTCCACCATGCATATTTGAAATTGCGATATATACTCATGCCTCAATACTTTCAATAGAGTATGGATGGGGTAATGGAGTTTGGACGGTGTTTTTCTTTGGAATTGGAACTTGGCTTGGATTGATACCTTTAGCTTTAATTGGAACAATGAGTGGAAAAGTTTCAAAATTTATTCAAAAAACATCATTTGCACGATTTCAATTTGAATCTAATCAAATTAAGAAGAAAGATAAAATTGAGAATCTTGAGGCAAAGACAGAAGATATTGATGAGGGTTATAAAGAAAATTCTGAAAAAGTTAGAAATAATTATAGAATTGAAACCGTAAGCTCAGCGCTTATGATTGTAATAGGTATTTTGTTTTTGCTTTTTGCTTATTTCAATATCGATATCATTCCGATTTCTGAGGTTCCAGATGTTACATGGCCATTTACCGTTGATACAATTAAATATTTCTGGATAGGTTTGTTTGGCATTATTATTATTGCCTTTGTGGCAATGTTTTACAATAATAAGCTAAAGAAAAGAAGAGAGTTTAAGGATAATGATATTTCTGAGATTATAAATGTTTGATTGGAAAGTTTTTCATATTTTTTTTTAATTTTCCCATTCCTTCAGAATAAACATCCATTCTATTATATTTTAAGCCAAATTGAAAATAAGGAACACAAGTGCGGCAATATAGGAATTTCATTCTATTAAGAAAACTTTCTTCCTTAATCCCTTTATAGTTATACAAAATATTCTTTAAAAAAATCTCACCTTCATCAAAAAAAAGAAAATCAGCAGCGGGATCAAAAATACTTGATTCTTCAAAATCTATAAAGCCAGTAATATCGAAATTAATTGGATCCACGAGAATATTTGATGTATCAAAATCTCCATGTATTACACATGGATTAAATTTGAAATTTCGATCATCCTCTAAAAAATTTGAGAAAACATTAACTAACCAATTTTTTTGCTCTGAGTTTAACTTAGGAAATATATCTTTCTTCATATCAAAACTAACTTTATTCCAATAATCACGATATTCTTTAGTAGAAAGTGATTTTAATTGTGAAGATTCATCTAATCTTAATGAATGCAGCTCTGATAAAAAATCTGCAATTTGTTGGGCAATTTTTTGCTTCTGAGTATTTTTTATTTCATTGAAGCATCTTGATAAAGATACACCAGGAATTTTCGCGTAAACCATAAAAGGATTTTCAAAATTCAACGAATAATAAAGGGGTTTTGGGATAGGAAAGGAAATAAAATTGCCGAGAAGATTCAAAATATCAATTTCATTTTTTATTAATAGAGCACCTTTCTCATTTCTTAGCGTTTTATCAGGAAAGCGCGCAATGAAGCGATTCTCAACTTGAAAAACATTATAAGTTCCATGGTAGAAAAAATTAATGCTTTTTTTTGATAGATTAGGAAGAAATTCTTGAAGAGCAGAATGAACCATTGAGATAGATATATCTGAAGGATTATTTTCTTCAAAACCCATTAATTAAAATTTAATTTTCTTCATATATTAATTGACACATCAAAATTTTAAATTTGATTTTACATAATTAAAATAAGAAAATATGTGATAGGTGAATAGCATGGGACTGAGAGATATTGAAGATAGAGCAAAAATGCGTGAACTAATGAAAAAAAAGGCTGCAGAATTACGAATGAACAGGCTTGAAACTCAAACTGCAATCACAAAAATGACTAAAGAAAAATTATCAGATATAGCAAAGAAGCACGGAGTTATTCTTGCTCTTGACCCAGATATGCAAGATATTGTAGAAGAAATTCGCAAAAAATATAATATTCCTAAAGAACGAATAATCAAAGAACAAATCACCGAAGAAAATGTTCTTAAAGGTGGAAAGAAAATAGTGCATACGAAATTAGCTATGTTAGCATATCAAAGAGTTATGCTGGAAAAAAGAGAAACTGGGGGACTTTTGACATTACCTGACGTTTTTGACAGGGTAAATACGGGAATATTGAAGAATAGAATAACAATTAGTGATGTTGAAAGAGCGGTTAAGATTCTTAAAAAGGATAATGTAATCCCTGAAATAAATAAATTACCAAGCGGAGTTTTGGCAATTTCATTCTTCCCAGTTCAGTATACTCAAGATCAAACTGCTATCCTTGTACTTGTTAAGGATGATGGAGTTATTAATACAGGTGATGTATGTAAATCTTTAAATTGGACTGTCGACCGTGCTGAAAGGGCTTTGCAGAATTTAGTTGATACACGTGTCGCTAGGATTACTGAAACATTTAGAACAGGTAAACAATATTTCTTCCCAAGTTTAAAGATAAAATGAATGAAAAAGCGATTTAAGGCTACGAGAATTTAAATTTTATACCAAATTGGTCGTTCCCATCAAGTTCAACCATATTTGCTTTTCCTTGCTTTTCAATTTTTTTAAATATCTCTCTTAAATCTTCAACAGGTAACGATGCAAATTCTTGTTCTGAATTTCTTATATCTGGAATCATAATAACATCAAATATGGCATGATCATGAGCCCAGTCTTCAATAACTGAAACCCATTCTTCAATAGATTTCCAATACACCCTCAAAGCTTCCTTCTTCTTTACCCATTTGCCCAAATTCTTTTCAATTAAACCTTCTGCAAGTTCATTTATTGCATTTTTTCGATTAGTAAATTTGTTGAAAGGTGATTCGGTAAGAAGTCTTTTGACGAAGATGATATGAAATGTCCCAACTTTAGCATAATCGAGTAATACTTGAGACCATTCATCCTTCCATGATTGAAAATCTTCCCTATTTTTCTTTTTATTAGGGATCGAATACATAAATCCGTATTGAGGTAATTCAATCCATTCATGTAGTTCAATTAATTTTTCATAGGGTGATTTTTCGGCGATTATATATTCAGCAGCAACTTCCTCTTCTAAAGCTATCATGTCTTTTTCAATTTCTGCATCGCTGATAGAAATTTCAAAAATTTTCTCACCTTTTGTTGCACTGGAAATTCCCTTATGGATTGATGATTCTAGTGTTTCTAAACCATCTTCTGATTCTTGAGATTCAATAGAACTAAGAGTTGCTTCTAATTCCTTTAGTCTTTTAAGCTTCTCTACTTTTACTTGCTCTTCTTTTTTCTCTTGTTTTAAGATCTCCGAATCCTTATTTCTTACCTTTTCCGCGATTTTTTTTCACCTAAAATCAGTTATCTGCTATCTGCTATCAGCTAACAGCTAACAATTATCCGCCAAATTCTTCTCTCCATTTCCTGAATCTTTCAATCTCTCTATCCGAAACAACAGGTTTAATATTTTCCAATACTTTAACAAAATCTTCTCGGGTAATTTTACGCAAGTTAAAATCATTATTTGAACTTTCTAATTTCCCAGAAACGTCCAATTCACGCACTGGTAACATTACAACTTCACGACATACAGTGGCTATATCTGAACCCGAATAACCTTCAGCAAGTTCCCCTAATTCAACGAAATCGATCGTTTCATCCATCTCAACTTCTTTTGTACACAGTTCAAAGATTTTTGTACGCCCCTCTTTAGTAGGGAGGCCACAGTATATCTTCTTTTCAAACCTACGAAGAACAGCACTGTCAATATCCCATGGAAGATTGGTAGCTCCCATCAGCGTCACTAGCTTTTTGCTGTTGCTTTTAACTCCTTGCATTTCTTGTAGAAATTGGGTCTTTATTCGGCGCTCTCCTCCACCTTCATGCCCGCCTCCTCTTTTTCCTGCAATACTGTCTACTTCATCCATAAAAATTAAGGAAGGAGCATCTAAACGAGCCACTTTAAACAAAGTTTTCAATAATTTTTCCGATTCTCCCAACCATTTTGAAACTAAACTTGCGGAATCCGCGGCAAAAAATTGAACCCCACATTCATTTGCAGCAGCTTTTGCTATAAGAGTTTTTCCACAACCAGGAGGTCCAAATAATAAAATACCCCTCCACGGTTTCCGTGCACCCTTGAAAAGTTCGGGATGAGACATCGGTAAAACCACTGCTTCTCGAATTGCTTGTTTTGGCACGTCCATTCCTGCAACATCGCCCCATGTAATAGTCGGGCGTTCTGTCATAATGGTGCCTTCAATAGTTTTTCTTAACTCTTTCTCATCGTCAGACATTTCCACATCTTCTTCAGATTCCCCACCCGATCCGTCCTTCTTTTTGTCTTTATCGGGAATCCGTCCTGAAGGCACTTTAAGTTTCTTATTTCTAAGTTGGGTTAGCATATCTGCGCGATGGAAATATTGTCTGGCTTTCTCTTGAGCCAATTTTTTCAATTTGGTGTTTTTACAGAACTTTGCAAACTCATTGAGGGTCTCTGTCGCTTGTAGATATTTATCAGCAGCAATATCAAAGTCCTTTTTTTTATCCAGTTCAATTGCTTCATTGGCTAATTTTATTGCCGCATTAAAAATTTTATTATCGGAACTCATATAAAGAATACCTCGTTTATCTGGAAATAAACCTTTCTAATAAAGAATAATCTTTTCAAACTTTAATATTCTATTCATTTTTTAATCATTATAATTAGCACTAAGAATGAATCAAGCACTGACTATCGAAAATTACTAGTTGAATCTTCTTGATATTTGATTGCAGATTGGGAGATAGTTGCATTATTACTTACAAATTGAAAATTATCGCAAACAAATGCAAGACGTGGTAAATTGAGTTATCGAATATCATGTAATGACTTCCCATTGGCTTAACACATCATTCCAAAACGATTTATGTTATAGCTCTAAATATGTATTAATGGAAAATACCCAAGAGATTCCAAGTATTTCCGAGACCGCATATAAAATGTTGAGTCCATCTCATGATGATGTAATTAAAACTGTTTCTCCAATAAAAAATGGAAGTCAAACAGTTTTTATCCAAAGCATTGATTATTCAGGGAACGCTGGGATGGCAAAAATTAAATGGAAAATCATTTTCCCTGATCGGAAGGGTATTGAAATTAATTATTTACTTTTACTGAAGGGTGAGGATGGATGGAAAATTGTTAGCAAGAATGCATACGTGAAAAAATTTAAAATTTAAAGACGCCGTGCTTTTT
The DNA here is from genome assembly GCA_030612265.1 of Promethearchaeum sp. Lineage (GTDB taxonomy): Archaea > Asgardarchaeota > Lokiarchaeia > Sigyniarchaeales > Promethearchaeaceae > Promethearchaeum. Next base: position 5,312 of record JAUWOE010000014.1, on the reverse strand, counting down.
TAAAACGTATTTTCTGAAGATTCCGTTCTTTTATCCATTTTTTTCCGCACTTAGAACAATAAAGCCCAAATAGAATTTGTTCTCCCTCTGTAAAGGTCTTAGCACATTTCACACAAAAATTCTTATATTCATACCAATTCACTTGCTTTTTATCTATCTGCAGTTCTTTTTCTTTTTTTGGTCCACATTTTGAACAGTAAAGACCAGATAAAATCCGTTCTTTTTCCAGAAAATTCTCACCACAAACTAGACAATATGAATTGTTATACGTAAACCACTTCGGTTTTGCATTTTTTCGAATAACTACCATATTCTATAATACCTCTGTGTCCAAAATCAAAAAAAATGATACACAAAGCAAGATCCGCATTATTAATATGGATCTTATTGATCCTTCTGGCGGTATCTATCCAAAAATGGAATTTTAACAATTTTTCTATGCATATAACGACTTGAATTCCGTCTATAATGAAATCCGGTCTGAATTATCCAGATAATCGCAAAAATCGCTCCAATCCATTCAAAATATCGAACACCGTCCATTTTCGGGTCAAGTGAGCCCATCATAATCACCCAATCATCGAAGGATAAATCCATTAAGGGATACATATAAAATATCGTTCTGAAGTACCAAGGTAGAAAGATAATAGCAATAACTAGAAGATTTGTGGTGCAAACCCATTGGATCGTTGAAATTTTTCCTTCAAGTTCCATAACTATTGTTAAAAGTAATGCAGTAAAAACAGTTGATATGAAGAAAACTGAAGCGAAAATATCATGAATCATTAATGCACTTCCCATGTCATAGAAAAGTACGGTTATAAAGGATGAAAAGGAGATTGCTCCGAATAAAAGACTTCCTATGAAGATTGTATTTGTAACTTTTGATTCGCTCCATAACCATAATTTTAAGGCATAAATGAAAGGAATCATTAATACAAAGGTAATTGTCATCCCAATAGCGAAAGTAACACCCGATCCATGTGAACCGACGCCTAAACTGCTTATATAATGGGTAAAAATATTAATTGGTTCACCTAATGAATATAAAATGAATGATAGAATAAATGTACATGACCCAATGATTCCTGATGCTAAACCGAAATATTCTGCAGGGATAATTTTAAATAATCCACTAAAAAATTGATCAAAAAGACCAACAATTGTTAGTTTTTCAACTTTTTCATCAACCGGAACCGGAGTAGTTTCAGTTTGAATAGATTCGATCGAGTCGCAATTTGTTTCTTCTTCAGATTTCTCTTTATTCTGATTTTTTTTTTTGTTAAATCTTTTTGTTATGTTTCGTTTTATTTTTACTTGAATTTGGTCTCACCAGAAACAATTTTTTCCCTATTAATTTGTTATAAATAAAATCATTTAAATTTGTATTATTTAAACTAAATGAAAAAATCAAGATCTTTTTTGTAAAATCTATTGTAATTATCCCAAGGTTGAATGATTTGCGGAGAAATTTTCCATTTTTCTTAAATACCAATAGGGTGATTAGTAATATAACAAATGCAATTTTCATTGCTGATATAAAAGTAATATTGAGGGAGAATATAACTTGGAAATACAGATGGAATCTATAATGGAAAATAATAATTTAAAGAACCGAATAAAAAAATTGAATAAATCTACAGCTGAAGTGAATAACCATTTTGTTTTTAAGGATAGTTTGCAATTTAATTTTCTTTATCATCTATTTTCTCAAACAATAGAGAATTTATTTAATAATATTGAGAAGATAACTGAAAAAGAATTCAAAGAAAAAATGGTAATGCTGGATGAGACTGTTTCCAGACTTCAAACATATATAATCGAGTAGAAGATATTACTTTTTATACTTTTTTTATTTGTTATATAAATTTTTACATATTTTTAACAATAATTGAAATTTTAATTAATTTTAAAAATTTCAACATAATATTTTAAAGCTGTATTAACAAGTGGACCTGAGCCAAAACTCATAACATCTTCTCCTGTAATATCGTCTACACCATCTTCATTTGCGTCAGTATTTGCAGGGAGTGTAAAATATTTAGATTCTCCTTTTTTCATTCCCAAAATATTTATATACAATCCTGGTGGAAATCCTTGATCGGAATCTACTTCAACAATCCATTCAAAATAATCAGATGAATCAATTAATTCATTTGTGGAAAATTGTGAATCATGATTCGTATCAACATAAAACTCATATTTAAAAGTGATAAAATCCCCATCTTTAATACCAGTCCCGGTATCGTTGTCAGTAGGATCAGTTCCATTGTTATCGGGAACCTTATCATTTGCAATTAATATTCCAGAAACCGATGCACCAACGATTATACATAATATCACAAAAATTACAAAGCCTGAATTGGATTTTGAAGTTTGCGATGTTGCTATATGTTCATCATAATATTTCGATTGTGTGTTTTTTACTTTTGCATTAACTCCGACTTTTTGTTGGACTTTAGCATGAAATTTACTTTTTACCAAATTAATTGACCTTACCGTTACAATTTTTTTTTTCAAAATATTAAAGGAAATACAGTAAAAAAAATTTCTCGATCATTTATATGAATTAAAATAAATTAAAAATTCAAGAATAATTTCCATTAAAAATCATTCTTCCTTAATTGGTTCGGTTAGTATTTCTGTGTTGAAATACCTCTTGGTTATATCATCCATTGAAATTTCCAAAGGTTCCCCGTGAAAATTTTTGATCTTTTCTCCAAATTCTAACTGTATTTCATCTTTCAGTTTTAATATACCCTTTTCGACCCACCAAGGATTATCTTTTAAAAATATAATTAACCAAAATGAATTTCCATGGATTAAGTTTACAAAACCCCCTTCAATTTCAATCGTTCTTAATCGAGAGCCGGTAATTTCTTTTATTAATGATAGTATCCCAATAAATGCCCCAGAAACTAATGCAGAGTCTGACTTTTTCATTTGATATGATATTTTTTCAGCTAACGGAGCACCGTTGTCATGTATAATCATTAAACCTAGAAGGGACTTCTTAACTTTTTCTTTCTTAATAAAATAACCCGCAACTAAACTACTAACTAAAACAAAGAAAATTGGTAAAGATATTACCCAAAATATGGAGGATTTTACTTCAATTGCCTGATCTAGATTCAAAATACCAGTATAATATTCACTAATTACCTCAATAACTATATCATAACTACCTTCTTCAATATTTGAAGGAACTTTCCATGAAAATTCTTCTTTATTATTTACTCCTTCTATCAATTTATTATAAACTAAATCGCCATTTGAATGACTTCCCGAATAAAAAATTCTGATTTGAAGATCTACGGGTCTAAGTAAATAAGATTGATTTCCAATATCTTTTAAATTTATTTCAAAATCAATGGTGTTTCTTTTGGTTATTGTTGTGCTACTCTTACTTAACTCCATTGTGACGGTTCTTGGATTAATAACTATTGGAATTTCGGAGTAAATTAATCCATAATTTTCTTTTTCAGCAGATATCGAAATTGAATACTCTCCTGGTAAGATTCCATATTGACTTAAATCAATAGAATTGGAGTAATTACCATTAGTATCCATTTCCATTAGCCCTGAAAAATCCTCAAAATCGTATGTGATTATTGCATCTGATATTGGTAATTGAGAATAATAATCCCTGTATAGACAGGAAAATGAAAAATTATCTAAAGCATAACCATGTATTGGGCTTGATATTATTTCAGAAATTTTACTCATAGAAACTACCTTTGAGTAATAGCCGATTTGATTAGAACCATTGAAGAAAATCTCAACAGTCAGGGAATCTGAATCAAAGAGTGGATCCAAATACCATCGGAAATTTTGATTTGATACATTATAACTTGAATTTTGATATACAAGTGTTTCGTCATCCCAAATAAATGCATAAATGTCACCAATTCCTTTAGCAGAAACATTGATTGTAGTCATGGATCCAATTTGCAAATTATCATTAAGAAAGACCGATTCAATGTAATTTTGACTTTTAAAAGTAATATGAGTTGCTTCAGTGATAAATGCAATAACTTCTGAAGAAATTAAAGAATACCCTACAATATTTATTTGATTATAAACTTGAATATTATAGTAATCGTCTTTTATCCCTGAAACATTAATACTGTAATCTGAATATGGGAAATCAAGATAACCTGAATCTATTATCAAATTCCAATCAATCCAATCCTGCTGAATTTGAGAATCATATTGAATAGAAACATTTCTATAAAAAGTACTATTTAACGAATAAAAAAAACTAATGGATTCAGTAGCATTAACAGTTAAAGTCGTATCTGATGAAATAATTTCTCCTTGAATGCTTATTTTTCCCTCTCCTGGATTTGTATCTATAACTGGGATATCATTTACTTTCATTTCAACATCTTCTGGATTAATCATTTCCGAAGTATTAATTTTCAACGTCAAATCATAGTCTGCAGGATTCCAGCTTGAAGTAAATTCCCAAGTATCTGTGTCTTTAGAGTCATTTTTTTCCCATGTACTAAAAGAAGGATTTATTGCTTGCGACCAGAGATAATATATGCTGGGAGTTAGAATAATCTGCTCAGAAAATGTGATATTTAACCATACACTTTCAGTTGGACCTGAAATAAATAAAGGAGCAAAAGAATAAATCGATTCTCCACCAATAGAATTATTTCTAATTTCCATATTAGGATAGATTTCAGCTTTTGCTAATATAGATATTGAGAAACCAAGTAAATAAACAGTTTTATCTATGTTAAATGATTGAGCTTGTTGGTTTTTAGAAGGACCTCCAAGGTTAGAACTTTCAATAACCGTTTCATTTATAGTTCCATTCATTACGTGGAAATCGATATCGGCATTATAAGTATCATATGAATCAGGTGTTTCAAAGGATAGTTCCGTTGAATTTGGTCCAACATTTGAATAACTTCGATTTATACTTTCGGATGAATTGAATTGAATTTCTGATGATGGAGAGTCCTCTTGTGTTTTTGGTGTAAAAAGTTTGTCTTGAAAAATGTTTTCTTCATTAAATATTGTCTGATTTTGAGAAATTAGTGTGTTATTTTCAATATTTCGCGGAATAAGAAATGGTGATAATCCAATAATTAAAATAAATAACGCTAATTTGTATTTTGTCAAATTAAAAATTACCTTTTTTATTATGTTTATTATAATGGCAATGAACAAAATATTATAGATCTTTTTGGGTGAAAGACTGATGCTTCGACATAATTCTATGGTTTCTCCTTTTTTGCTTAATAATTCTTTCATCAATCTTTTCATTTCTTCCGCTGAAATGGCATAAATTTGAGGAT
>JAUWOE010000030.1 GCA_030612265.1 Promethearchaeum sp. | reverse complement strand
AGAACTAAAACGAAAGAAAAAATAAACAATAAAACGAAAATAAAAGAAAATGTAAATGATAGAACTAAAACGAAAGAAAAAGTAAAGAATAAAACGAAAAAGAAAGAAATTATAAAAGATAGAACTAAAACAAAAGAAAATATTAAAGATATAACCAAAATAAAAGAAAATGTTAAAGATATAACCAAAACAAAACTAAAAATAAAAGATAAAACTAAAACAAGGCAAAATGCTAAAGATAAAACTAAAAAAAAAGAAAATGTTAAAGATATAACCAAAAAAAAACAATATTTTAGAAATATTACCACAATAAAAGAAAAAGTTAAAGATAAAAACAAAACAAAACAAAATTCAAAAGATATTACCAAAACTAAAGAAAAATTAAAAGAAATTACCGAAGAAGGACTATCTGAATATGAAATTGAAGTTCTTAAATCAAATAAATATCCATTAGGAATTCTTCCAAATGGTCTTCCAAAATATAATAATATTCCTATTAGTGAATCAAATCTATTATCTTTTATTGGCTTTACAGATATGGATGGGAAAATTGTCACGAAGAATGAATTCTGTACTAAGGCTCTTGCAGAACTTTTCTCGGAAGCAGATGCGATTAATTTGATCGATCCTTCAATCAAAAATTTCGGAGAAATTCGGCGTCAGAGTTCGAGAGACAGATTAGCTTTAGGAAAAATTCACGCTAAACTCAGAAACCAAAAAGAAGGGACAACCACTTTTTATGAAGAATTACAAGGGGAATTAACATCCGTTTCTTTAATTGATGCAAAATTAAAAAATTCTATTGAAGGTATTCTTGAATTAACAGATCCAAATCTTCCATTATACTCCCGCGCTGATAAAACATCTAGACAAGTTGAAATAGCTCGCAATAAGTTATTAAATTTGTACAGAGAATCCAAATTACTTAGTAAGCCTTCCAATCTTAAATCCGATATGCTTTCAGATATTCTCTCGGCATGTTTAGATCTAAATAGAATATTTTATGCCCACAAGCGACTTATCGAATCATATTCAAAACCATATTCAAAACCATATAAATACGTTAATCCTCTCGCTGAAACGGTGGACTATCGGAATATGATAAATACTCGCCTTGATAATTTAGTTACATATACTGCTCAAATTTATTTTATTGCAGAAATTTCTTCTAAAAATATTTTAACGATGTATGATCATAAGAATGTCGGAATTAAACATATGGAAAAATCCCTTAATTTAGATATATTGAAAATAATACTATACGAAAAATTTAAGGGAAGGACTGAATCGGATGTACAGACCATCAAGACTTTAATTAATATACAAGTTTTTGCATATGCTAGGCGCGTTATGGCTTTTGCATATAAAATTTCAGATAATAGACGCAGGGTAGATATAAAAAGAATCAATGATTTTATTGATACAATTGATTTAGAATCGCAAATACTTGCAACATTGACACTTGAATGGCCTAAGGATGAGCTTTCAATGTTAAAAAAGAAATTCATTCATAAATATCTCTCTGCAAATTTATATTTGATTCATTCTCTCAACGAAGAGCATACGGGTACAAATCAATGGCTGAAAAAACTAACGCTTTTGGATAAAAATAGTCGATTACCTCCCAAAACAATAGGACGATTTAAGGTTTTTATAAATAGAGAATTAACCAATGAATTGAAAAAAAGCAACATTTATCATATAAGAGTAGATATGAAAACTGATTCTGGTAAAATCAAAAGATTAAACCTAAGGGCAAAGTCGTCTATTGAAATGAATGCCATTATCGATACTTTGAAAGCATACGATCGCGCCTTGGGAGAAGGTGGATTTTTGAAAGCGGTTTTTGCAGATAATTTCTTTAGTAGAGGGGCCGCATTACACACGAAAGGTTTAGCTGTCGTAACCCCATCATACAAAATCTCGAGAAAGGTTGGTTCTGTCCTTCATACATATAAAGTATCTGAATTATACCAGTTTAATATTTGGCCAGAATTAGCAGGAGGAACGCTTACGGATGGTGATACGAAGCTTAAAGTTGGGGGTTATTCATATGACATAGTTCGTAACGATGAGTCTGTTTCTACTTTAGACGTTGGATCTATATTTTCAAATCCTGATGATGCATTAGGATATTTCTTAGAAATTTTAGGATTTGAATTGTCATATACAAAAGGTTCTATAATAATGGAAAAAATTAATCATGCTGCTTATAGTTTAATGAAGGATGTTCAATGTCTTTCCAATCTTATTGCAGGAATGGTTCCGATATATATGGCTTTGGAAGTAGAGTACGAATATTATAAGGAAGCTGCCAGACTACCGGCCCCCTACATTGAGAAAATAAAAAATATCGGTATAAAAGCCCCACTTTTGAAAGATAATCATTATAAAATGCTTACAGATGCTTTAAGTTTTGCAACAAGGATCGATTTGAACATTGTGATTGATCCTAAACAAATCCCTCGGTTCGAGTTTATTTTGCGAGATTTATCGCTTAATTATGAGAAATATGGATTTTTCGAGAGTCAACGTTCTGAGCTTGTAAAGATTCAAGAGGCATTTGGACTTATTATTGACTCCGTTACTCATATTGTGGAGGGTACCATTGAAAACCCAGATTATACGAATCCCGTAGTAATTTCAGATTCTACCGGAATTCAACCAGATATGCAGCAATGGTGGGAAAATCTCCGCAGATCTCGCCAATCGTCATCAATAATGAATAAACTGTATCAGTTTTATCTCGAGCTAATAGATTCAGATAATCGAGATCCTTCTGCTATAGATTTTAGATCAAAATATTATTGGTATCACGGTTGATTTTTTTTTTCCAATTTATAGAAAACTACCAGTCTCCAAGGATTTAAATTTATGATTCTTGTTTATAATAATATAAAAGAAGATACGTTGAAGATTTAAATGGACATTCCAGAATCAGAAAAAAAAGTATTAGCCGACTTCAAATTTCCCGTACCAATGCTTGTAAAATGGACAAAATTTAATCGCCCTCATGTAGGATTCTTTGTCAAAAATGGGCATATAACTAGACTGACCTTACGTGGATTAAAATTAACAGCCCTCCCTGATTCGATCGGAAATTTGAAAAAACTTCGAGTCCTTTTACTCACCAATAATCAATTAAAATACATACCAGAATCATTCCAATACCTAATTAATCTGGAAGAACTCGCATTAGGCACTAATAACTTTACTTTTCTGCCCAAGTGGTTCGGAAACCTCGAAAATCTCCAAAGTGTTTCGCTGGGTAACAAAGAACTTAATTAACTACCAAAATCCTTTAGACATCTTGTAAATTTGAGGATTCTGCATCTGGGGGCTAATAACTTTACTTTTCTGCCCGAGTGGTTCGGAAACCTCGAAAATCTCCAAAGTGTTGTGCTAAGTAACAATAAAATTTCAATTTTACCAGAATCCTTTAGAAATCTAAAAAATCTTAAAGGTCTTTCCTTAATAGACACTGGTCTCCGTTCTTTTTCTAATATTCCTGAAGAATTCATAGACAGTCTCGACTTTCCTGATGTTTCTTGGCCATGGCCCGATTTTCTCAGCAAAGGTAATCACCCTTCCAAAGAAGCGCAAGGGATTATTGGATCCGATATAATGAAATTTATGTGGTATTACCGAGCTTCGCCTTTACAACTCGCTCAAAAATATGCTAAAGACCAAAATTCTTTATCTGCTCAAGAAAAAGATCGATTAGCATGGGAGGGGGGTTTTCGGGAAAGGGATGTAATTGAAATGAAGGACGTATTATTTGATGATCCAATTCTCACAGAAATCTCAAATAGGCTATAATTACGTGCAATAGCGGATTGGAATTAATAAAATAGATTTTTGACCATCGCCCGTTTTCCCCCTTTTTCTTAATTCAACACATCCAAATTAAAAAGTTATAGGAATAATATTGCAAAGCCAAGAGCATTAAAAATTATTGAAAAATACGAAAATTAATTTTATTTGAAAGCTTTCCAATAGGGTGAGAGAATGGCTTTTAGTTGAGGGATTAATTTATTTTCTGTATATTCTAATATATCTGCCTTTTGTCCCCTACTAAAATCATCAGTTTCTTTGAAAATCGTCTTATCATCAGCCAATGAATTTATTACATTAGTAATCGAATTTCCCAGATGTTTTATGTTATAACCGCCTTCTAATGTGCATTGAATTCTTCCATTAGCAAATTCTTCGGAAATTTTAGCTAACTCTTGAATTATATATGAGTAAGTTTGGTCTATAAAGGATAAATTGCAAAGGGGATCGTTATGGTGAGCATCGAAACCTGCTGAACAAAGAATAAATTCGGGTTTAAATTCTTTTAGCATTGGTAAGATTATTTGGTCAAAGGATAGTTTAACAGATTGATGACCGGAATATGGAGCTAATGTGATATTGACGATCTTTCCTTTTTGTTTCCCTTCTCCAATATCATCGACGAAACAAGTTCCTGGATATAAAGTGTGTGGATGTTGGTGGATTGAAATAAATAATAGTTCACCTTGTGGTAACCCTGAATAAAATAGTTCTTCGGTTCCATTTCCAGCATGGGCATCAAAATCAATAATAGCAACCCTATTTAATTTTTTAGCGCGGATTAAATATTCTACCGATAAAGCGATATTATTAAAAATACAAAAACCTCTTGCATAATCTCGATTCGAATGATGGCCCGGGGGTCTACAAATCACAAATCCCCTATCAATTTCTCCTGAAAAAATTGCATCTATTGAGGCAAAATTTCCTCCGGTAGCATAGAGAGCGGCATCATATGTTGCAGGACTTGCTATTGTATCACCATCAATATAGGCATGGCTATTTCTCTTTTTTGTGGATTCTACAGCGTTAATTACTTTATTTATTAGGGCGTTAGAATGAGACCAGCGAATTTGCTCTAAAGTCGCTTTTTTAGGGTCAATATTTTTAAAATGTGCAATTCTATTTTCACCATACATTTGGTTTTCTTTTAATTGTTCTATTGTATGTGTGACACGATCTGCACATTCTGGATGTGAACCTGTATCATGTTTTGCATAAATGTCTTGATAAATTATCCCTACGTTTTTCATTTATAACTCTTGATTTAAGGTTAGTTTTACAATAATTTATCTATTTCGTTTCAAAGGAATTTATCAAGTTTTTTTTTTGATTTTTGCTTAGGTTCTTCGACTTGACTATCAAGTGTTTGCTTTTTGATAATTTATCCCTTCGTAGTTCTCTTTACTTTGGATTTTGAGTTTAAAATTTGTTCGTGTATACTATTTGCTAGATTTTTCCCAATTAATGGAACAACTGCTAATTTTTCTACAGGTGCTATTGCAATCGATTTAATTGTAGTAAAACCACTATTATATAACTTGCGCGCTCTAATACGTCCAATTCCTTTAAGTTTCACAAGAGGAATTAAAGAATACTTAATTCCGTGTGATATTCGCAAATTTAAATCAGAAAATTCCTTAGTAACAGAAGAATCTGCATCTAGTCTTGATATCTGTGTTGCAGTTCTTAGGAACCATTTAGCATTATTTGTTATTCGCCTGAGATCCCCAGAACCAATGTTGAAATGCTCTACAATGTCTGGTTCTGGGATTTCTGAAATCCAATCTCGTAAAATCATTGTAAGTTTAATTTCTTGTGCAAAATCTGCATAATCTGTTTGTCCAAAGTAATGGATTTCTTCCATAATCAGATTATTGGAGAAATCATCGATAAAAGTATTAATTGGAGTATAATCTGCCTTCCTTAAAAATAATTTTGTGAATCCGCTGGGTTTTGTGATCATATGAAGCCAGCTAATATTATTTAATACGAGCTCTTTATTTTGAACTAGAACTAAAGCATATTTAATATCTTCGCGAATTAAAACGGCGTCTTTAGGGGAAACATAACTTTGAGCAGTGATTTTTCCGAATTTAGTAGCTTCGAACGTATTTTTTTCAATTATCTGACGTTTTATCAAATCTTTTTCAATAAAAAATTCGATTATATTCTGAATCCGGGAGTTTAATATTCTTTCTGCATTATATGTTTTATCTTCTTTGCTCGATTTAGGTCTTTCATGGGTTTTTCGAGATTTTAAGTATTCTTGAGCGGATATAAATAGATTTTCATCAGAACTATCAATATTAATCGGATCTTTACCTTTACCAAAACTAGACCCTAAGTTTTTCTTTTTTTTTCTCTTCTTAAAGAAATCATTAGGGATATTCAAAGAATATTCAGAACCATAATCAGATATATATGTACCGTTCTTTAATTGGTAGTAAAAGAAAGTATTCTTTAGAAATTGCATAATCAATTCAACAGTGTTTGCATTTTTTGATACAATTAAGCTCAGAATATGACTTTGTAAACGATCTTCATTATTAAGTTTGCTATAAATATCCTCTGATTCCCCATTTATATATGTTATTGCATTTTCAGTTAGTTTATCAGGATTACTGCCCAATATTACGACTTCTCCATAAGGATCATATTGGGGACGGCCCGCTCTGCCTGCCATTTGTTTATATTCCATTATAGGTATTAATACTGAACCTTTATCTGGTGTATATCTATACAAAGTTTTGATAATTACACGACGAGCAGGAGTATTTACCCCAGCAGCTAATGTGGGTGTGCAACAAATAACCTTTATTACATGTTTGTTAAAATTTTTAACAATAAAATCTAATTGGGATCGGGATAATCCAGCGTGATGAAATGCAACCCCACCCCTTAGGCATTTGTAAATTTTTTTTGATACATCTAATTTATCTGAAGCTTCTTTCTCAAAATCACCTTGAATTTTTTTATAAAGGGGTAAATCATCAAGTTTTGAAGCCAATCTAATTTTATTCGATAAATTCTCTGCTAAACTCACTGCACTTCTCCGAGAATTACAAAAAACTAACACTTGTCCTCCTTCTTTAACCATTTCTATTGTTAAAGTGCTAACATCATCCATTTTTGGTAAATGTGGGACTTTTCTTATAGATCCATCTTTGAATTCGATTTTATTATTTATGTAGAAACCTTCCCTTAGTTCTACAGGTCGCCAATCACTAGTTATTAATTTTGCTCCTAACCATTCTGCTAATTCATTAGCATTTTTAATTGTGGCAGAAAGACCCACGATTTGAATATTTGGGTTTAAAGTAATCAGACGGGTTAAAAGGAATTCTAATGTTATTCCTCGAGATTCATCATTAATCAAATGAATTTCATCACAAATAACCATCTGGATATTTTGTATTAATTTTGGATTTGATCTAATGAGAGAATCTGCTTTTTCATTAGTTAATATTATTAGATCATTGAAAAATACACGAAAATCACTTTGATCAATATCACTAGTTGAAATACCAACCTTAATTTCTAAATCTCCCCAGGATTGTTTAAATTCTTTGTATTTCTCGTTTGCTAAAGCTTTTAATGGACATAGATATAAAATCTTCTTTCTTTTCTTTGGATCTTTTTTAGATTCTTCAGGTGTTTTAAGAAATTTTTGAAGTGCAATTATTTCAGCGATTAATGTTTTTCCAGAAGCCGTAGGGATACTTACAACTAAATTTTTTCCCTCCAATCCCGGTTTGATTGCTTTCCACTGTGGAGGATAGAATTTAGTAATTTTCCTATTCTTTAAAAGAGTAATTATTTCATTATGTAAGAATTGAGAATATTTATCTTCAATTTCATTCATCCTAAATTATGCTCCCAGTTCCTATTTGGGTTTTTTTGTTAATCTATATTCTCCAGGTTTCGGACAATATAGTGTTCCTTCATTAACCCACTCATTTAAAGCTTGTTGAACAAATTCTTTTGTAATCCCTTTAATGTTTGCAATAGGTTCAAAAATATCATCGAATTCTAAAGGAGTAATTGGATCTTCAAGGGTTAATTTCTTGATTTTTGATAGGATTTGATTAAATTTATCTTGTTTACTGTGTGCTCTTCCAGTCATCATTATATCGATATCAAACGTATTTGTTTCTTCATCATAACCGATATCCTTCATATAACGTTTGACTAATTCAATAATAGCATCGACATCTTCTTCTTTAACAACATCGCGTAAAGCCATCTTAGCATAGGCTTCACACATTCTGACAATTCCATCAAGAGTCCGAGCAACGATACTTACCGCTGTTGATCCCTCTGGATTTGAATTACGCATATCCACGTAAAAAGCACGGATTTTTTCAGCAGTCTTCTTTGTTAATTTTGGATGCGAATTATTTTTGCAATAACGGACGTATTTCTTCAATAATTCCATTGGGATAAAATCTAAAGTAGTTGATGGGGTTTTTCCTGATTCATCTTCATTTAATGAGAATGTATCTTCATACCCTTGCATATGACTATTTAATATATATTCAGCTATCTTTTCATCAGCATGTTTATCAGGTTTGTCTCGAATAACAAAAATTAGATCGAATCGAGATAAAATTGGTGGACTCAAATTGATATTTTCAATTGCTGTTTCATATTCATTCCAACGACCTTGTTTAGGATTTGCAGCAGCGATAATTGCTGTTTTGGCTTGAAGTGTTGCTACAATACCTGCCTTGGCTATGGAAATCGTCTGTTGTTCCATGCTTTCATGGATAGCTGTCCGATCCGTTTTCCTCATCTTATCAAATTCATCAATACAAGCAATTCCTCCTGAAGCTAAAACCAATGCTCCTGCTTCTAGTTGCATACCAGAATTATCACTTTCACGTAAAACTGCAGCTGTTAATCCAGCTGCAGAAGCTCCTTTCCCAGAAGTATACACTGATCTGCTAGAAATCATGGCACAACTTTGAAGAATTTGAGATTTTCCTGTTCCGGGATCTCCTAAGAATAATACATGTATATCTCCTCGTAATTTACTACCATCTTTTTTCTTTTTTTGAATTCCTCCGAATAGAGACAAAGCTCCAGCCATTTTTAGTTGTTCTTGGCCTAAAATTGTTCGGGCAATTGAACGCGCAATCTTTTTTTGAATAAAGGGTTCTTGGCTTAATGCAAGAATTTGATCAATATCATTTTGAGTTAATTCAAGTTCCTCATCTTCTGTAGTCAATCCTTCGATACTATTAGCTATAAGTTGAATCATGAAGATAGTTGAAAGTCTACCTCTCCTATCTTCTTTAGGAATTGATTTTAGAACCCCCATTATTTTAATCCTTTCACCAGGCCGAACAGAATCAACTAAATCATGGTATAGAATTGCTTGAAGGGTTTTTGGAATACCTCCAGATCTTAATTCTTCTGGGGATTCTTGAATAGTGATTAACTGATAATCTATGAATTCCGATTCATCAGTAATTACACGAAAATTGCGATTATTTTTACAATTAGGATTACTGCACAGGTTAGGTGGGGTTAATTTTTTGGTTGCTTGTTCTTCTTGCATGATATTTCCGCAAAGTGGACATTCGAAAACTGCTTGAGTTATCTGAGGACGCACATCTGAAGCACGAATAATAATTCCCTTCACATAAATTAATTTATCAATATGGGTAGACCTTATTTTTCTTAAATGGACTTCATTAGAATTGTTAAAAGATAATATTCGAACCCAATATTCTTCATTTGGGTTGAAAAGACCTCCTGCATCAATTCTAATTATGGTTTTAAAAGCATCTACTGCATCGTGTAAGGCTTGTTCTGGATGATTTTTCAAATAATTAGCAAGCATTGGTTTGAAATTTAAAATATCTTCAAATAATACCGTTATAAAATTCTCAGATTTTGAATAAGCTTCACTAATTTTTTGCCTATATTTAAATACATTTGGAGATTCTTCAAATTCTTTGAAAAATTCTTCAAAATCACTAATTGGGTTTGCGGGAAGAGAATCTGATTCTATTACCATTTTTTTATCATCATTTTCCAATTTTAATATGGATTCTTCAATGTGTCGAATTTTTTCCGTTATTTAATTATTTTTGTCGTTTGATTAATAACAGAAGTATTAATTAACATTTATCTCGACACGTTTTTGAATTTAAGAGTCTAGCAATTTTTTAAATTATATACTTAAATCGTCCACTCAAATTTTAATGAAAATAACAACACCTCAAAATTTTAATGAAAATAAAGATTTTAGAAACTAATTTTCAATTTTATAATAATTTTGAGGTGTTAAAAAAATGTCAGATCCCACATTAAATCCAAGTTCAGACCAATCACAATCAAAAAAATCACCTAAAGAATCAAGACTCGATAAAGAACTAAAAAAAATAACATCTCGTAAATTTCGTATTCAGAATGATGCAATCAATGAACTTGGTAAAATAAAAGATCCTCGTGCAAAGAGTAAATTAGCTGAAATTGCAGGATCAAAAGATTGGGATAGCCAACTCCGTGTTACAGCAATAAGCTCTATTGGAAGAGGACAAAAAAATAACCAATTAATGGATTTATTAATAGGATTAGCAAACGATAAGACCAACAATCGTGAAATACGTAGAGCTTGTATTACATTATTATCAAGGTATAGAGATATTAAAATATTAGATACTTTTGCAAAATCATTAGATGATGAGTATAGATTTATCCGATTCTGGGCAATTAGGGGACTTATAAAATTAAGGAATCCAAAAGCAAATCCTGCTCTTATAAAATCTTTGGGGGATTCTGATGAAGAAATTAGAAAAGAAGTCAGATCTCATCTTGAGATGTTAGGGGATGAAACCGTACCTGATATGATTTCAGCATTCAAAGAATATGATAAAAAATTCTTACGTTATGGTGTAGTTGGATTAATAGGAAGATCAGAACATCCGGAAGCTCTTCCATTTTTATTAGAAACATTAAATAATGAGAATGAAAGAATTGTTACAATTGCGTTAAGAGGGATAGGTAAACAAATAAATCCAATTTCAATTGAACCATTGTTAAACCTTTACATTACTAGTAAGAACAAAAGAAGATTAATTGAAGATGCATTATACCGTATCGGTCAAAATCATTCAAAAATACTTGTAGAAAAAATAATGGTAAACTTGAAAAACCAAAATGAAGAAATAATTACTTTGGTAACAAATTTATTTGGAAAGCTACCTGAAAGTGTGGCTTATTTGAAAAACCACCTCAAAGATAAGGAATTAAACGAAGAGTTAAAAACAACTATAAAATCTATTTTAACAAAAATTGAAAAATAATAATTGAGAAATAATAATTGAAAAAATTTTAACTCGATAAAACCATATTGTAATCATAGTGGTTAAAAAATTAAAAAATATTTCACCTATGGGTGAAAAGGAAATTTCTTCAAATCTTGAAATCAATATTGATGAATTGGATATTTCAGATTCAATCAAAATTATTCACTCTGAAGATATCATAAAGAAAGTCTTTTTGGCCCCTGCTGGATATCCTATCAAACCTTTTGATGTTCCTAATCCTATTCAAGTAAGTGTAACAGATAATAATCTCTTTCAAGCCTATGCAACGGAACAGTGGTTAGGCTTATCTGTGAAAATAAATGATTACATTTTCGATCAGTTAATTATTCCAGATTTTGCTTTTAAAATTAAAAAAATTATTCCAAAAAACAAAGCTCATAGGATTGGAGCTGAAACAAAATTCATACTCATTCAACCTCCTATTCGCAAACCAAAATTTAAACATATTTCTTTTGAAGATATTATAGGAAATGAACAAGCAATCTCAAAGGCTAAAATTATTGTAGAATATTTAAAAAATCCAGAAATTTTCGGAGAATGGGCTCCAAAGAATATTTTATTTCATGGTCCACCTGGTACTGGAAAAACTCTTACTGCTAAAGCAATAGCTTCTGCTGCAAAATGCGCCTTCTTTGCTAAAAAAGGGACATCACTTATTGGTAATCACGTTGGAGATGGTGCTTCAAAGATTCATGCCCTTTATAATGAAGCAAAATCTCATGCCCCTGCAATAATTTTCATAGATGAACTTGATTCCATAGGTTTAAGTCGCGCTTTCCAAAATGTTCGGGGTGATGTTATTGAAGTTGCAGCCTCTTTATTAGCCGAACTGGATGGTTTAGAAACCAGTGAAGGCGTTATAACCATTGGTGCCACGAATACTCTACAATTACTTGATTCGGGTTTAAGAAGCAGGTTCGAAGAAGAAATTGATTTTCCAATTCCTACAGAAAAAGAAAGGTTTGATATGCTGGAATTATTCAGTAAAAAAATTCCTTTTGAAATTGATATTGATTTCAAAAAAATATCAAAAAACACTGAAGGTTGGTCAGGACGCGCTCTCCACGAAAAATTAATTAAAATTTCTGTGCATAAAGCCATTCAACAAGAATTAAAACTCATAACGACCGATGTGCTTATGGAGATCATCAACCAAAGTAAAAGTAATGATAAAGAACAAAAACCTCCTTCCAATATATTTACTTAATTTTTTTTAAAACTTCTAAAATCTGGGGCAGTGGTCTAGCTTGGTATAATTTTTCCGTTTCTCAAATCGGGAATATTTTCAAAATGATACTCGGCTGGGGGCCGAGGAATCGAGAGTTCAACTCTTTCCTGCCCCATAATTATAAGATCGAATGCTATATCGATATTATTTTGCATAGACATATATATATGTACTATTTGTATATATTTAGAAATTAAAATGAATTTGATTAGTGTTAGAATTGATTCAAAGTTAAAAAAGATGATGGAATCTTATAAACATATCAATTGGAGCGAAATTGTTCGCCAAGCAATTGCAAAAAAAATTCAAAATGAGCAAAAAAAGAATGTAGCTCGTGCAGTTTTGATTAATGAAAAAATTCGAAAAAAGGCACCAATTCATTATGATAGCACTGAAATCATCCGTAAATTTCGAGATGAGCGACATTAGATAAAGATCATCTTTTATTATAAATCTTATAAAGGACTTTTGGAAATCATGATTAATAATATTGTAATCGATGCGAGTGTAATTGTAAAGTGGTTCATTGATGAAAATGACTCTGATAAAGCTGAAATTATAAAGGAACTGTTTATAAACGAAAAAATTAACATTGTAGTTCCTTCATTACTTTACTATGAGGTACTCAATGCGCTAAAGTATAGCAAATTGTTTAGACTAGACGAATTAAATTTAGTAGGAGAATCAATAGAAAATTATGGTTTTGATTTTATTGTGATCAAAGATGAGATTAGGGAGAAAATGGTTGAGATTGCGATTAATCATGACATTTCTATATATGATGCATCATATATTGCTTTGGCAGAGAAATTTAACACGCATTTGATTACTGCAGATGAAAAAATTGCAAAGAAATTGCCAAAAGATCTCAAATTGCTTATTTCAAATCTAAAAAATTATACATAAAGGTCATATTATTTAATAGGAATATAAGCGTATAATTTATTTATAGATGGGGTTGGAACTGATGATTTTTTAATAATTTCTTGAAATTCATCTGCAATTTGTCTCATTTCATCTACTGCTGCCATTGCATGATCCCGAATAGCTAATTCTCCCTTTTCTGACCCAAGAACTTTTTTAAAGAAGAAAATTTGAAGAAATCTTGGATATCTGAATAATTTTTTAAAATAATCAGGATAAATGGGAATATTTAGATTTTTTAGGACCCAAAACCCTTCTTTAATTGCGAGAATTACTAGCTTAATACCATTTCTATCCTTAGCTAAGCGATAGTTATCACCATTTGCATAATATATTCCGTTTGCTAAAGGACTAACCATGGCAATATGATACTTTAACCAAGCATCGATATTATCTGTTAAAATGGTAGGGAAATTTGCTGCTTCAAATATTTTTATTATTATTAATAAGCGTGGAGTAATTTTACCATTTATTTCCCCAAGCGTTATGGAACCCTTTTCTGAATGAATTGATTTGATTATAGGTCCTTCTCTTCTTCCACCTGCAGATGGAAATCCTAATATTATTCGTTCTTTACTAATTAAATCTTGATAATCATCAATTCCGGTGCCATTATTCCCCAGGAATATTATGTTTTTTGATTTATTTCGCTGTAAAATTGAAAGAATTTCTAACACTTGATTTTTACGCATTATTACGAAAATAAAATCATAAATATCTTCTTCTTCCAAAGTTTCTATGACTGGAACATTTACTATTGTTTCCTTTTTCTGTAGATAATGATTTATAATAATTCCATTCTTTCTAATGTCTTCCAAACGCTTTCCACGAGCGAGAATAGAAATTTCAACCGAGTGTTTATCATTAATTGGATATTTATCTTCTTCATCATTTATGCATTCTTTAATTTTGTCCCTATGTGAGAAGAGTTCTGATGCACATAGACTTCCAATTACTCCAGCTCCATAAAATAATATTTTCATAGCTATCACTTATTTTTAAGAAATATGGTTTATATAATCTCGTATTAAATTAGGAACGTCTAATTTATAAGTTTGATTCAAAGTTAATTTCTTTTTTTTAAATAGCAGAAATTCAAAGTAAAATTAAAGAAAAATGCAAATCTTTGAATCTTAATCTCTTACAATTTCTGTAACTTTAATGTTGATATGTATGACAAATGATGATGAATCTTCTAAAATTTTAATGTTAATGTCGCACCGTGGATTTATTTGGGGGCCTTCACCAGAAATTTATAATCCTGTCAAAGGATCTTATGAATTTGGACCACTTGGAAAACTAATGAAGAATAATCTTGAAAATTATATTCGAAAATTATTTCGCAAACATAATTTTTGGGAAGTTCAATGCCCTCTTATCAGTCCCGAAATCGTTTGGAAAGCTTCCGGGCATGTAGAACGATTTTTCGATTATATTATTCAATGTGAGAACAAGGATTGCAATAATTTATTCAGAGTAGATACAATGCTCGAACAGATGGGATATGATCTAACAGAGATTAATTTTAACGAATTACAGGAATTTATTGAAAAAGAGAAAATAAAATGCCCCGATTGCGATGCCTCGCTTGGAAAAGTTGCTAAACAGAATTTAATGGTGACTTCACAATTAGGATTTCCATCATCCGAATTTATCTTGCGGCCTGAAACTGCTACTACAACATACTTGACATTTCCTCGACTGTATAACTTTTATAGAACCAATCTCCCAATATTTGTATTTCAAATGGGATATGCTTTTAGAAATGAGATTTCCCCAAGAAAAATGTTATTGAGAACCCGCGAATTTGAGCAGTGTGAAGGTCAAATAATCATCCGCCCAGATCAAGAGTTAGATTTTGAACCCTACGAAGAAAAAAAGAACTATAAAATCAAGATGTGGTCCGCTAAAGCACAAGAGCAAAATGATAAAAAAAGCGTTAAAATTTCGCTAAAAAAGGCAATTGAGCAAAAAATTATACAAAAACCGGCTTATGCTTGGCTGTTATATTTGGCGTACGATCTGGTTAAAGGTTTAAACATTCCTGAAAAAAATATCCGGTTAAGACAGCACAAAAATGATGAAAAAGCCCATTACGCTCATGATGCTTGGGATCTCGAAATAAAATCCAAAATTTATGGCTGGACAGAGGTTTGCGGTATTCATGATCGTGGAAATTATGATCTGACTCGTCACCAGGAATATTCAAAGAAAAAACAGCTTTTTGTTCCTGGATTGAAAAAAGGAGAGAAAATAATTCCACATGTCTTAGAAATTGCATTCGGTGTCGGAAGATTGTTCTTTTTTGCATTAGAGCAAGCATTTAAGTTTGAAAAAGAAAGAAACTTGTTGGATTTACACATTCAAATAACTCCTGTTCCATTTGCTGTTTTTCCTCTAATGAAAAAACCAATAGAACTCCAAAGTATTGGGCGTAAAATTTATGAAGATTTAATAGAAAACGATATTAGTGCAATATATGACTCTGCTGGCTCGATTGGAAAGCGTTATCGACGAACTGAAGAAATTGGTGTTAGATATGCATTTACGATAGACCATCAAAGTATGGAGGATAATACTGTTACTATTCGAAATATTGAAGATATGTCCCAGAAACGGGTAAAAATTGATGAACTTATTCAATTAGCAACAAATCTTTTGCATAATAAAACAACATTCGAAGATATTCCTGAAATTTAGTCTTCCTCTTTTTTTAACCACAACACTTCTTTTCTAATTTCATATTTAATATATACTATACCAACTATCACTATTAGTGGTCTTATTAAGAAGGATACTTTTATATATTTCTGGTCTATTATATTTTTAATGAATAAAGAAACAGCCTTTAAATATCTTATTACAGAATTCCATGAATTTAAATTTCCTGTTATTAAAAATCGTCTATATATTTTACCTGAAACAAAAAAAATAATTACAATTGTAGGAGTAAGACGTTCTGGTAAAACATTTTTCTTGTACAAAACAATTCAAAATTTGATTTCGAAAGGAGTTCCTAAGAAATGTATTATATATATAAATTTTGAAGATGACAGAATATTTTCATTAAATATTGAAGATATGAACGATTTAATTGAAGCTTATTACTCGTTATATCCAGATACCAAAGAATTAAAGAAATATTTCTTTTTTGATGAGATTCAAGTTATAGAAAACTGGGAAATGTTCATTAGGAGATTAACTGATAAAGAAAATATACGACTATTTCTAACTGGATCTAGTTCTAAATTAACAAGCCAAGAAATTGCTACATCTTTAAGGGGTAGGACTTTATCAATTCAATTTTATCCTTTGAATTTTCTTGAATACCTAAACTTTTTTAATGTTAAGGTGCCAAAAAACTTTAAATTTAGCGAAATTCGCCATAAAATTAGAAATTTATTTGAAAAATATGTTTTTGAAGGGGGATTTCCTGAAGTAATTACAACCAGTAATTTAAAATCTGAAGTTCTTCGAAGTTATTACGATTTAATTTTTTATAGAGATCTAGTTGAACGTTATAATCTTAGAAATTTTATTGCTTTGAGGCATCTAATGAGATATTTACTAACTAATGTTGCAAATCCTTTTAGTTTTAATTCATATTTTCGAATTCTTAATCAACAAATTAAAATTAGCAAAGAGACACTATTGGAATATTTTGGTTATCTTCAAGAGATACAATTTATCTTTTCTGTAAAACTTTTCAGCTATTCAGTGAAACAACAACAAGTTAATCCTGTTAAAATCTATTGTATTGATAATGGATTAAGGAACAATGTTGCATTTCAGTTTTCAAAAGATGAAGGTAGGCTTGTTGAGAATATCGTATTTTTAACACTTAAACGTAAATATTCTGAAATTTATTATTGGAAAGGAAAAAATGAAGTGGATTTTGTTGTTCCAATTTCACCAAAAAAAAAAGAAATGCTGCTGATTAATGTATGTTATGATGATGAAATTCCATTACGTGAATATAAAGGTCTTAATGAATTCAAAAAAATATTTCCAGAAACGGACTGTAAATTGTTGATTCTAACCAAAAACATTACTGAATCTAACATAGATATAGTAAAAACCCCTGTTTGGGAGTGGATTTTATCCGAAACTTTATAGAATACGCTTTAAGATTAATTATAATATAAATAATTCCATTTTAAAATATATGTAAATCATAGTTTTAGTTGGCAGTCCTAAGAGAGATCAAAGTATTACTAAATATTATAATATAAATAATTCTATTTTAAAATATATGAAAATCATAGTTTTAGTTGGCAGTCCTAAGGGAGATCAAAGTATTACGAAACATTATGTTCTTTATCTTCAAAAAAAATTCCCAAAGCATCAATATGTATTCTTTAACATAGCTCAACAAATTAAGAAATTAGAAAAGAGTGAAGAAGCGTTTCGAGAAATAATAAACGAAGTTAGTTCATCAGAGGCAATTATATGGGCTTTTCCTTTATATTACTGTTTGGTTCACGCAAATTACAAGAGATTCATAGAACTATTATTTGAAAGAAAAGAAGCTGTTAATGCATTTAGAGGAAAATATACTCTTGCGATCTCCACATCTATCCATTTTTATGACCACACAGCCCATAATTATATCCATGGTATTTGTGATGATTTAGAAATGCGATATTTTGGCCGATACTCAGCAGGAATGAGTGATATAATGAAAGATGATAAGAGAGATAAATTTTTGAAATTTGCAGCTCTTTTCTTTAATTCTGTTGAAAAGAAACTACCAACTTCAAAATGTTATCCAAAGATCGTATATCCAAATCCAAATTTTGAATATTTACCTGGAGAATTAAAAATCAAAGAGAAAATCGGACTCGGTGGAAAAAAAGTATTAATTATTTCTGATGTTGAAAAAGGAACAAATTCATCTCTAAATTTACAAAAAATGATAGCTAAGTTCAAAGAATCATTTTCTAATGAAATTGAAGAGATTAATCTGCGGGATTTAAATATTAAAGGATCTTGTTTGGGATGTCTTCAATGTGCCTATGACAATCGTTGCTCATATATCGGAAAAGATGATTTCATTGATTTCTATGATTCTAAGGTTAAAAAAGCGGATATCTTAATTTACACTGGAATAATAAAGGATCGATATCTTTCTTCCCGTTGGAAGATGTTTTTCGACAGGAGTTTTTATAATACTCACATACCTGTATTGATGGGAAAGCAAATTGGATTTATTATTTCGGGTCCTCTTTCACAAATTCCCAATCTTCGAGAAATTTTTCTCGGCTGGAATGAAATAAATCGATTAAATACAATTGATTTTGTTACCGATGAATCGCAAAACTCTGAAGAAATTGATGATTTATTACATGCACTTGCCTCTAAGTCAATTAAATTTTCTGAAATTGGGTTTATTAACGAAGAAACAATGAGAGGGGTCGGTGGGAAAAATATATTCAGAGATGATATCTGGAGTGGCTTGCGATTTCCATTTCGAGCAGATTATAAATTTTATAAAAAGCATGGTTTCTTTGATTTTCCTTATAAAAAGCGCAAATCTATCTTTATAAGTAAGATGATGCTGTT
This sequence comes from Promethearchaeum sp., assembly GCA_030612265.1. Lineage (GTDB taxonomy): Archaea > Asgardarchaeota > Lokiarchaeia > Sigyniarchaeales > Promethearchaeaceae > Promethearchaeum. Next base: position 5,457 of record JAUWOE010000030.1, on the reverse strand, counting down.
TTTATCCCGATCTAAGGGGTTTAGAAAAGAAATTAATAAACGAATGAAATCTGAAATGGTGAAACCAATTAAAAAAATGATTGAGAAAATGTAAATTTTTTTTATATTTAAATGATTATTGTCTTCGCACTAAAAATAAGTTTTTCAACGATCTATTTAAATGATTAGCATAGAATTTTTAATATTGCATTTGAAAATTTCGCAAGATTAAATTTTTAATTAATATCATAAAAAATATTGATTGAAAAACCTACAAGTTAAAAAAAATCAATCCAAAAAAAATTGGGATCTTTGTGGGAATTTTTTTTAAATTTTATATATTATATATTCGACTATATTTTTCATTCAAATAATCAAGGAAATATTTTGTGTCCGGAGGTTCGTTGCAAATATTCTTAATTAAATCGATTGGATCGTATATGCTTCCTTGATTTTGAACGTTAGTAACTAACCAATTTCGTATTTTGCTAAAATCGCCTAGTGCCAGTTGATCCTCCCATGCAGGAATGGCTTTCTTCATAGTTGCGAGCATTTGGCTATTATAAATATTACCTAAAACATAAGTTGGGAAATACCCTATTAACCCTGCATACCAATGGGTATCTTGAAGAACCCCTTCAGCATTATTTTCAATTTTCATACCCAAATATTCCTCCATTTTTGTATTCCAGATATCTGGTAATTCTCCAACAGAAATCTTTCCAGCAATTAAATCTTGTTCAATTTCAAAGCGAAAGATTACGTGCAAGTTGTATGTAACTTCATCTGCATAAATTCTTATCTTACTTGGGATGATTGCATTAACTGTTTTTATGAATGTATCTGTATCCAACGACTTAAAAGCTGGCATATATTTTTGGACCACATTCGGATAAAAGTATTTTAGAAAATTGGGATTTTTACCAACGATATTTTCGCAAAATCTACTCTGTGATTCATGAATTCCCATTGAGACAGTTTCTCCAACTCCAGTCCACCAATGTTCTTCAGGCGTGTTCAATTCATATAATGCGTGGCCGCCCTCATGATACGTCGAATATATCGCTCCAGTCGGGTCATCGTCCAAATAATGAGTAGTTATGCGCACATCTTTAGCAAAACCGGTTGTAAATGGATGTTCTGCTTCATCAATTCGTGAGCGATTTGGAGGCATTCCTAGAAAATTCATTATCCATTTTGAAACTTGTTTTTGCTGATCAACAGGAATATTCTTATTTAGAATAGAAATATTGGGAGGATTATCTGCAACCATGTCTTGGTATTTTTTAATTAGTTTAATCACACCTTCCTTTAGTGGCGTGAAATAACTTCTAAGGCCTGCTGCTGTCATTTTTGGTTCGTATTCATCCAGTAATACATCATACATTGATTTCTCTGCATCTAATGCTTGAGCTCTTTCTCTAACTAATTCAACTAATGTCTCCAGATCAGGCTCTACCATTTCAAAATTCTGCTTTTGTTTCGCTTCTTGCCATTTATGTTCGGTAATCGTTGATTGTTTTGTTAATCTTACAACAAGATCGCTGGGGAGTTTGGTCTCACGGTCGTAGTCCCGTTTCCAGAGTTCTACGTTTCTTTTTTGAATTTGCCCTAAACCTGAATCTGATTTATTACACTGCGAAATTAATTCCCCGATCTTCTTGCTGGTATTCTTTTCATGGATTATCCTACCTAGAATTGCAAGCGCCTCTCCTCTTTGTTCGATTCCCTCAGAAGGCATATAGGTACGGATATCCCAATAAAGCATTCCCTGACTGTAAGAAAGTAACTTTATTTCTTTCATCTGTTTACTCAATTCATTATAATTAGCATTTGCCATAATTGGATATCATGGAAGAAAATTTAAAAATTAATATATAAAATAAAAAGTAAAATAAAGGAAAAAAAATCTATTCCTTCTTGGAAATCTTCAGATATTCTAAATAATCTTTCTCTTTTTGTAGATGGATTTTCGATATTTCTTCCTTTTTAGAGTCCCATTCTTTTCCATGCAATGGATACCATTTAAACAAAATTCCGGCGATTAAGAATAGAATTGAAGGAACAAGGAAGAAACCAATCATAATCCCAACTTTAGCATGATCTGACTGAACATTGAGTGTTTCATCAAAACCATATACAGTAAAGATAGTCAAGTAAAGCCAATTTGCAATGCTGATTGAAGGTTTCACAAAAAGTGCATTTATTCCAGCGTAGCTCGTTTCTCTTCGTTTTCCAGTTAAAGTTTCATCGTAATCAATCAGGTCGCCCATTATTGGCTGTTCACTAACAACTCGTGCAGCCATTCCAATTCCAATTAATGAAAAAACGATTAAAGCAGGAATTAATACTTCGGCAACAAAGAAACTTATTAAAAACGCAAAAGCAGAAAATAGGAGTCCGAATAATTGGATTTTTTTTAATCCATATTTTGGAACTAAAAAGCTGAAAACAGCCGTAAAGATAAAGAGAGATAAAAATACTACCATAAGCGGAACCATGGCCATAAAATCTGCTAATTGTAGAACAAATTGAATATAATAGAAAATCCCAGAAAGAAGTATTGTGTATCCAATCGTAAACAGAAAATTACTGCTTTCAAAAATAAGGAAAGGCTTGTTTTTTAAACAAGCTTTTAGCGAGTCCATAATTCCCAATGTTTCTTCCTTCTGAGTGTATTCATTTTCATAAAGGAAAAAACTGCCCACAAACATAATTATGGAAGATACTACACCCACAATAATCATTACTGGTCGAAATGCAGGATCAAGCTGCGTTGTCTTACCTGTTAAAAGAAACATAGGAAGTGCCATGGAAACTAAAACACCTAGTGCACCAAGAATTGTAGTGTAAACCCCTAAATTTGCGCGTGACTTTGCTGTTATTGCCATTTCAGCAGGTAGTGAATAAGTCACCAGACCTACTAATGTATATATCGTATCAAATACAAATAAAACAACTACGAAATTTAGAAAAAGCGCAGTTTGAGATGATCCGAAAAAGGGAAACCACGAAAGTATAAATAGAAATCCATAGATGAATGCTCCATAGCGAATATAGGGAATTCTCCTTCCAATTTTTGTCTTTGTCCGTTCTTCAAGAATTCCAAAAATTGGATCATTAATTGCATTCCAAAATCCAAAAATTATCCATGCAATACCAATTAAACCTGAATCTAATCCCAATTTTATATTGTAGAAAAATGTAATACTGCCAAACACTGTTCCTTCAAGTGCTGCTGATGCTGTTCCTATAAATCCAAAAGCCCATTTAGTTTTTTCGGGGATTTTATCATTAATTACTTTTACCATATTTCTTATTGATTTGCTTTCTTTTTATTAGGATCTGAAATATCTGAAATATCTGTTAAAATTTATCAAGGTATAGATGATTTAATAAATTAATATTTGTGAAAAAAATACAGAAATTTAATGTAATTATATTTTTTGGAATGATAATGTTAAGTTTCTTAATAATTAGTACCCAATCTGCCAGTATTGCTGCTGATCAAGAGGAAGGTGACTCAGAGGATACCTTATTTGTAGGTACAACAAGTTTCGGAGAGGATCTTGATCCACAAAATGCGTGGGATAGTTATGCTTATGATATTATTCATCAGGTTAGTGAGGGTTTGTTTGCTTATGATTTAGGAGATAAATATTTAAGAATTGTCCCAAGATTGGCCTCAGATTGTGGTTATTGGAGTGATGACAATTTAGAATTTACAGTTACATTGCGTGAAGGTGTTACTTTCCACAATGGAAATCCATTAGATGGAGACGCAGTCAAAGTTTCCTTTGATCGATTAATGCATCTTATGGAAGAAGGTGTTCTTCAAATTGTAGAATTATATAAACCATTAAATGGAGAATTTGTAATCAATGAAACTATTGTAATTGATCATCATGCTGTTAGATTTTATTTGAATTATAAATTTGCTGCATTCCCTTCATTATTATGTTTAACTAGTTCAATGATTATCGACGCTTCAATTATGCCAGAAGATGATATAAATCATGAAAATGATATGTTAATCGGAACAGGTCCTTACAAATTCATGGGTAATGATGGTGATAAAGTAGAATTTGAATTTTATGAAGATTATTACCGCGGAGTTCCTTCAGTAAAGAAATTCACATTCGTTAAATATGAAACCTCATCAGCAATTTCCACAGCATTATTAGCTGGAGATGTTCACATGGGAGATCATGATCCAGATTTTTTAATTAGCTTCTTAGGATCAGATAAATTGTGGGTAGAGGAACCAAAATCTGGTTCAATCATAACTTATATGGGTATGAACAACGTATTAATCAATAAAACATTTCGACAAGCCATAAGTTATGCAATAAATTACGATTACATTATTCAAAGCCTTTTCAGAAACTTTCTTATAAGAATGACATCAGTAGTTCCACCAGGGGTTACATACCATGAACGACAAGATGTTGCTACCTATAATGTATCAAAAGCTCGACAAATTTTAATTGACGCAAATTTATCACAAGGTTTAGATAAAGATTCTGAAGATGCTGAATGGATAGCATTGACAGAGAATTTAAACCCAATTGCAAGCTATAATTACACATTTAACCAAGGTGCTCTAATAAATACTTTTGAGAATGATTTTGGAGCTGAAATTCAATACGATTTATCATTAATTGGTATTTCACTTGAATTAACACCTGTTACTTGGATTGAATACTTGTATAAATTAAACTTCTATCACGATGAGTTAAACTTATACTTATATGGATGGATGCCAGATTATAACGATCCAAGCAATATTATCAATCCACTATTTTCCAACACTTCAATATCAAACAGTGCTCAAGTTAATGATTCGTGGCTCCAAAAAAAATTGATGAACGGACTAGTTGAGAATGATATGGGTGACCGACAACAAATATATTACGATATTCAAGAATATGTCGCCACTGATTTGATGCCATTGGTATTTATTGGAGTTAACAATAAAATTTCAGTGCATTCAGTCAATGTTACAGATCTTACAAGAAACGTAATGGATTATTTCTATGTTTTTTCACTCACCTGGTATGGTGAAAAAGCTGAATGGGATGCAGAAGTATATTGTAACACGGGTAGTACTCCTCCAGGTGCCGTTGATTTAGATTCTTTCCCTACAAGATCTGATGATTTCCCTACATTCGTTTTTTTGATCATGTTTGGTGTAGTGGTAGTTTCTTTTATATTTTTTATTATTATTAAACCTTCAAGAAAAATCAACAAATGATGAATATTTTTACGGGTTTTGAATAAAATTGTCCTTAATGAGTTGATCTATTATGCTAAATATAAATATTAAATCAATATTCTCTTAGTTCATCGATTTTTTTATCATTCATACTCTTCTTTTTTCCATTGGATACCAAATTTAATATAGAAAAAAATCAAAGAATCTTACTTTTTTTGGTTCTTTTTTGATGAATCATACACATTATACATAATTCCTGTTGG
>JAUWOE010000223.1 GCA_030612265.1 Promethearchaeum sp. | reverse complement strand
GATGGGACCTTCTGATTTTGCATCAGTAGAAATTATTTTTGATAATGCAGATCGTTCATTTTCATTGGATCTTCCTGAAATTAGTATACTTAGAAAAATAGATCGTAAAGGAAATGGAATATACAAACTAAATGGAAAGAGATCAACCCGTAAAGCAATAATAAACCTGTTGGATTTATCGGGAATACTTCCAAATTCATCAAATATGATCATGCAAGGTGAGATATTCCGCTTAATTAATATGAATTCAAATGAAAGGCGCGAATTAGTCGAAGATATTGCAGGGATTGCCTCATATAATGATAAAAAGTTATCTGCTGAGGATGAGCTGATGCAAGTTCAGACAAACCTTGGGCAAATTGCGCTATTACTTAATGAAGTTTACCTTCAATTGGAAGATTTAAAAAAAGAGAAAATTAATGCTGAGAAATATCTAGAATTAACATCTCAGGAAAAAATAAGAACAAACGCGTTATACAAGGTGAAGATTCAATCATCGGAGCATAAAATTGAAAAGATGGCTGAAGATAAAATAGAGATCAACAAAAAAATTTCTGAAATCGATAAAAAAGAGATTCTATTAAAAGAGGAAATTGAAGTATTAAAGCAAAAGATAGAAGATTTGGAACCAAAAATCCAAAAATTGCAAGATTCTGAATTGCTTCAAATGACTAATGAGCTTAAAATATTGAAAAATAAGGTGACTGAGTTAAAAACTTCTTTATCTTATGCTAGAAAGAACTTAAAAACTTATCAGCACGAACAATTGGAACTTCAAAATCGCTTAACCCAAATTAATGAACAAGAAGAAAAATTAATAAAAGAAATAAAAGAGATCGAAGCCAAAAAACAAAAAATCAATATGGAAATTGATAAAAAAACCAATATTATTCAAGATTTAGAAACTAAATTGTCAAAAATTGATATTGAATACATTCAAATTAAAGAAAATGCAAAAAGGTTACAAATCGAAATTGATCAAATGAAAGAGGAAAAAAATCATTATTCAGGCGATCACCAGTTAATTGAGCAGAAAATTGAGGGATTAATTGAATCTAAATCAAAACTTGAGAAGAAAATATTTGAAAGTCATAATGTTTTAGATGGTTTAAAAATTAAAATTGAAAATCTTAAGATTGAAAGAAAACAAAAACTTGGGTTGGAGGATATAGATTTCTCAAAAAACGGAATAGAAATAAAAATAAATTATATGGAAAGAGAAATAGAAGGCTGGAATATTAAACGCAAAGAAATGACTTCAATTTCTAATAAAACTCAAAAAGAACTTTTTGAATTAAAATCAAAGGTAAAAATAATTCACCATATGAATTCAAATAATAGAGCTCAAAAGGCTATATTAAGTTTAAGTAAAACTGGTAAAATTAAAGGAATTTATGGGACTATATCACAATTAGGTTCCACTTCAAAAAAATATTACACAGCAATGGAATATGCAGCAGGAAATCGCTTTAATTTCATTGTTGTAGAAAACCAAATAGTGGCTGAAAAGTGTATAAATTATCTTAAACAGAATAAATTAGGAAGAGCTACCTTTATCCCGCTTGAAAATATAAAGTTTAAACTTTTTGACTCTATATTACCTGAAGATCCAAGAATATTTGGTCGTGCAGTAGATTTAATTGAATTTTCTAAACAATATAGAAACGCTTTTGAATATGTATTTGGAAGATGTGTCATAGTTAAAGATCTTCCAACCGCTCGTGGATTAAAAATTCCCGCAAAAAGGGTTACTTTAGATGGTGATGTTGTTGAAGGCTCAAATCTTATGACTGGTGGACACAAATCTAAATCTAAATCCAAAGAATTGGGATTTGATAATAATCAAGATCAAAAAAAAATTGCTGAACTAGATAGCACATTCCAAATAATTCAACAGCAAATTTGTGATTTAGATATAAAAATCAATGATCATCGTTCTGAAATATCACGGTTGTATAAATTGAAAATAACAGGGGCAAATAAGACAAAAGAAATTAGTGAAGAAATAGCTGTCTGTAAAGCCAAATTTGAACAATTAAAAATAACCATTAATAATAATGAGAACGAAATTGAAGAGATTATAAAAGAAATTAATGGATATAGTGGTCAAAAAGATAAATTATTGCAAAATTTAGACGAAATTAAGATAAAACTTACTGGTTTAATAAATAAAGAAGCTAAAATACAAGAAGAACTTGATTCATCAGAAGAATCATCTATAAAGCAGCAATTAAAGCAAAATGAAAATCAACTTAAAACTTTCCAAAAAGAAGCTACTCAAATCGAAATTGAATTCACTAAAAAATCCACATCACTGACAGATACTATTAGTTCTAATAGAAACACTGCTCAAACACAGTTAAATCAAAGAAATCATGATATTTCCGAGACCACTCAATCAATTGAAGAACTTTCAAATGATTTAAAAGACTATGAAGTAAAAGTTAAAGTTTTAGAAGAAAAAATTAGTCATAAAAGTAAGGCTCTAACTGTTCTAATGAATAAAAAGAAAGGATTAACCTTTGATATGTCAGAGAATCAGTTAAAATTAGGTCAGATTGGTAATGAAGTTTATCCACTCAAAATGAATCTAAACACGTTTGAAGTAAAAACAACTGAATTCAAAGAGAAAATCTCTGAATGGAATTGTTTTATTGATCCAGAGATTGAATTACCAGAAGATTTACTGAAATTATCAGATTCAAACCATCAAAAAGAAATTACAAAAATTGAAATCCAAAAAAATCAACTTGGAGCTGTAAACCTTCGAGCTATAGATAAATATATAGAAATAGAAGGGAGATTCAATGAACTTGAACGAAAAAACGAGCGCGTCATTAAAGAACGAGAAGCTATTTTGGATTTCATAGAATCCCTTGAGCAAGAAAAGAAAAAGGTGTTTCTAAACACATTTAATGCGATTAATAAAAACTTCGGCTATATCTTTTCCAGATTGTCTCCAGGTGGAGAAGCTAAATTAGAATTGGAAAATTTGGAGGATCCGTTTGAAGAAGGGGTTCTGATTCTAGCTCGACCAGGAGAAAAGAAATGGTGTTTAACTCAAGCAATGAGTGGAGGAGAAAAGACTTTGACTATTATTGCTTTAATATTGGGCATCCAAATGCATGTGCCCTCACCCTATTACATCCTTGATGAAATCGATGCTGCATTGGACGATGTTAATGCTGCACTTGTGGCTGATATGGTCAAAGAATTATCAGAAGATTCCCAGTTTATTATAATTACTCATCGAGATGTTACAATGGCTAGAGTGGATCATCTCCTGGGTGTTTCCAATATTGAGGGTGTAACTTCGGTTATTAATTTGTCAATTAAAAACGTGTTAAGGCAATTAGAAAATGAAAGTAATGTTATTCAATCTGCTTAATCATTAATTTTAAATGCATTTGGATCCAAGAGATTATTTTTTTAAGAAATGACTAAGAAAATTTTGAAATCGATTGACTTAATTTTTCTTGAATTTGATTAATATTATTCTCTACTCCGAAATAATCTGCAAAAAATTGTGTCGTTTTAAATTCTTTGGTGGTTTTCTTTCTTTCTTTTCCATTTTCATCCAAATATTTATTTTGTATTTTTGAAATAGCAATAAAATTTTGCTTAAACAATTGGTGAATTGAACGTTTTGCACTAATTCCAACAAAATCAATAATATCTTGTTGTTCAATAGGTTGATTGATTGCAATATAGCCCAGAGTTTTTATTTCTCCTGGTTTTAATTTAGGAGAATGAAGAAATTTTAATAATTTTGGTTCCAGCATAATTTCCTTTCTTACTCTCATATAGATTATATCTTCATTTTCATAAATTTCTAAAGACTTTGATTGATTTTGATAATCGATAATTAATTCTTCAACTAATTTTCTAATATTTTTGGGAGAAAGATTCATCTTATTTGATAGATCAGCAATGGATATCCCTTGGTTTGAAAGAAAAAGTTTTGCTTCTAAATGCATTTTCTGCTCAAAATTTGATATTTTTAATTGCTGCATAATTTTCTTCGAATAAAAGTAAAATCTTTGAAATATAATATATTCATAATATCTAGGGACAATCCCCGTAACATTATATTACAATATTTTGGATATATAAATTTTCTAATTTTAAGATTTAAAAAAAGAAATAAATTTAACAATTGTTCAGTTCCAAAATGCATTTGTTTAATTTTTTTTTTACTTTAACTTCTTTGATTTACTTTTTTTCTTCTGAGAAACTGTGCTATTCATTACCTTATATAAATCCAACCATTTTTGCCAATATTCGGGTGCTACTGACTGTACTTTTCCAATTTGAGCTGCCCCCCAATATATTTGAGATAGTTTTTCAACTAGTTTAGCGTTTTTAACCGCAGATTTCATATTTTTCCCGCATACTAAAACTCCATGATTTGCTAATAGAACTCCATTTTTATCACCCATTGCTTTTAGGGCAACCTCTCCGATTTCATGGGTTCCTGCTGGTGTATAATCCGCGATTTCAATTTCACCTCCCAAGAAAAAAATCATTTCTTCTAGTATCACAGGAATTTTTTGCTTTACTGCTGCTAGCATGCATGCATAGACTGAATGAGTGTGAATAATACATTTTGCTTTAGGTCGTGCGCGATATACTGAGGTATGTAAACGATATTCTGATGATGCAGGGCGTCCCTTACTTAGTTGAGTGCCATCAAAATAAATATGTACAATTTCATTTAATTTTAATGTGGAGTAATCATTTTGTGTAGGTGTAATGAACATTTCTTCTTGTTTTTTTACTCGGATCGAAACATTTCCTTCTCCAAATTCAACCAGATTGGCATTAAAAATCTCTTTAGCACCATTTAAAACTGTTTTTCTGTATTCTTTTTCCTTTTTTTCTGTTAATGACATATTTTCACCAAATTTTTCATATTTATTTTAATTTTTTTTTATTGATTACTATAAACAGATTCTACTTCAGAAATAACCAAACCAATTAGATCCTTCATTTTATGTATACAATAAAATTTTGCCCCTCTTCCAATAAGATCTTGGAATTCCTCCAATTCTAACACCTCTTCATCTCCATCAATGAAAAAAGCAATAAGAGTATGTCCCATTTGCAAAAGGGTTTTAAATGTTTTTAGCGCGTTTTCCCAATTATAAAGTTCTAAATCAGATATTAAAATGATAAGTGATTGACGATCGGCAGTATTTGCCATCTTTAACATGGTTTTTGTTGGTAATACTGTTCCTTGTCCCATGTATTTTAATAAAATTTGCTCTATTTTATAAAAATTGTTTGTCCAAGTTGTTTTTTTTACACGATTTGAAAAATTAATTGCTGAAACATGACTTCCATGATTAATTGCGTAATGTAGGGCTGCGAAAGCTGCAAGAAGGGACATATGATACCTACCAGAAATTTTCTTGCGTTTGAAGTTCCAATCCATCGATCCCGAACTGTCAATAACAATCATCATATCAGGGAGTTCTTTTGATATTCTTTGACTTGGACCGTCTTGATGAGACCACTTACGAGTAGTTATATTTGGGATAATTGAGGGGCTAGTTAAAAGTGTTTGTACTGGATCCAATTCTTCTATTGGATCTCCAATTCTCCACGTTTCTGGGTAAATGGGGATTGCTCCACTTGGTTTACTTTTAAAAAAATTGAATCTAAGTAAATTTTTAGCTCTGCTTCTATACCAAATTCCTAATTTTTCATTTAGAGAATCCAATCCGTAAAGATTTAAAACATCTAAAAAAGTCTTGCAATCAATATCCTGAGCAATTTCTTCAGCTGCATTTTCAATATCGGATATTTCTCCAGGCCCTCTAGATTTTTTATTGCCTGAATCTCCACTTTTAATCATATCAATGTTTTTAACTTCAGCAATATCCCCAAATGTCTCCAAAACATCATTCGGAATGGAAAATGGATTCCCGTGTTTATTTCCATTTTTAGTTCTAGTTTTTCCGTCCATATATTCTACAGTATTAGCTAAACTGCATTCTTCTTTTAGAAGATCTTTAAGTATTTTAGCAATTTTTTGAACCTTTTTTTCCCAAAGGCTTTCATCCTCGTAATTCTTAAGTATTATATCACAGGTTTTTCCAGCAAGCTTATTTAAATCATCTGATATCATCATTTTAGGCATTATACTTATATTCCAAAGAATTTCATAGCATCTTACCAGTAATTTCCATAATTTACTAATTTTATTCTTTTTGTTATCTTGAAGAGCTTGCTCGGTTGTAATTCTAAGTTCCCAATCCATTAAATCATTAAATTTTTTATGTGTTCGGCTATCAATTAAAAGGTCTGAAAAGATATTTACAACCA
>JAUWOE010000158.1 GCA_030612265.1 Promethearchaeum sp. | reverse complement strand
GGATTATTTCCGTTATATTCTGGGCGTTAAACAGATAAAATGGTAATTCTAAATATTCGTATTGGGTGTAATGTTGATTTCCCGGTTGAGTATAAATATTATCGTTTTTATCTGTATTAAAATCGAGAATAACAACATCGTTTTCTAGGGATGATCCTTGAACAAAGGTGCCTTCTTCAACCAAATATTGCCAATCCATGTAATTTTCGAACGGATCTTGGTCACTTTTCCATGCTGTATCCTTCCAATTACAAACTTCTGTCAATAAAAGTTCTGTATTTCCGTACCCCGTAAGAGTGGCTCCGTCCGGTCTAGAATCACCTATATTATAATCATAATCGCCATATGTGATTATATTTAGGGAATTCTCGTAATTTACTGAAAATAATTCTTCGTATGTTAGAGAATTCTGATCGTCCCAGTATAATCGCTTAAGCTGATTACTAAGATCGAACTCGATGTAATCAATGTATTCAGTAGCATTATTCCATTCAGGAATTAAAAATATTTCGTCACCATCTATAGTATATATTGTAGTTAATCCAATTCTAAACTTAATTTCCGTATAGCACCCCATTGCAAAAACATTTTCTAATTGATGCGGGATCTCTGATTTGATGTTGGTCGTTTGTATCCCAATAACAATCCGATAACGATACATAACCCGAAAATATTTTGGGATCTTCAATTTTATCCATTTCGGATGCGTTGAATTTAAGTGAAAACATGGATTTACCTGTTGTATCATTTGTGCTAAAATTCCGAATATGTATTGAAACTAGGTAAACGTTTATCCTCGGTAGGATTATAGTAAGTAAACCAATTTACCATATTATCCTCTGAAATAGCAGGATAATCCCAATTTTGACCATATTCGTCATATCCACTTAAGAACCAGCTTCTATCATCTTTTACATTGAGGATACTTCTAATATCTTCAAGACCGTATGCGTCTTCAACACCGAATTCATCTTTACTTAGTAATTCAAAGTACATGTCGTTTATATCGAGATAGCTTCCATCATGTTTATTTTCGGTTTGATTTAATCCTAGATTATATCCGTTATTGGTATAGAAGTACATAAAATTGGTCGAAAACATTCGTTCTCTGAGTGCATCAGGATATACATTTGACATAGTGATAATATTTTCTTGTCCTGATATATATCCGTTAAGTAAATATATTGGGATGATTTGTGTTTCATCAGCGGAATTTATTTTTATTTTTATTTTTCTTAAAATACTCTATTTTTTCTTCATTTACATTTTGGTTTATCTCCAAAAAATATTTTTCATCTAATACTCTTTCTTTTACTAAAAATTTAGTAATTGAATATAAAAACTCATGTAGATCAGAGTCATTATTATCAAAATTCAATAGAATTTTAATTTCAGGTAATATAGACTTAAAAATAGAAATTATTCTCTCCTTTTGCTCATTAATAAAAATATCGTCATTTTCCAAATCTTCTATTAATAAATATTCTTTCGGATGGCGAAGATTAAACCAATATTTATCAGGTTGACTTGTTCCATCAAAATCCACATAAATATCAGACATATTATTAAATATAGTAATTTCAAACTCTTCTGCACAATCACAATAAATTGTATCAAGATAATGTTCTCTTTCTGAATCTCGAACAGTATCAGCACCCAAAAATGGAGGATCAATTTTACATGATTCTTCATGTTTGAAATTACATTTAGGACAATAAAATGTAATATCAATATACCCTCCGTCAATTAACCCCTGACCTATAGTGTAATTTTTCGTTAAATATCTCACATTTTCCCAATCTTCATTATTTGCCATCAAAATCTGTCCTAAAAATAATATTATATCTAAAAAATACATTATGGAATGAAATGTTCATTCACAAATAATTCAAACAAGAATTTTACCATTTGATACTTTACATTATCATCAGGACTTCTTAAATTCGCAAAATATGTTCCTAAACTATTTTTCGATACGATTAATTTATGTTTAGTTTCAAATTCTTCCCAATTTGCACAATCATCGTATTTTACTTTGATAATTTTATTTAAGAAATCAATGAATGTAGGAAGATTTGATATGACATGATTTCTGTAGATTTCTTTTATTTCTTCTCTTTCATCACGAATAAAATTATCAGGTAATTTATTTAATAAGGAATATATTCTACGTGAAGGTTGAGCAATAAAGAATAGATTCTTAACAAATCCTTCGAAATCGGGATATATTGTAAAAGGATTGATGTTATTCTGTTGTAATAAATCTCCAATCTTGGATTTAAAGTCGGATGGAATTTGTATTTTTATTAAATCAGTCCAGTTTAAAATACTTAATATATCTTTTTCATCTACATCCTTTGTGATTTCGATCAAGTTTGATTTTTCTGTAAACATTTCATTGATTTCATCAATATTCTTATTTGGAAATAAGTTATTTAGAAAAGACGTTGAAAAATCTTCTCCAAAAAGAAGAGCACCTTGTTGAAATAAAATCCTTTTTGATTTTATATTACTTATGATACCAATGCCTTTTGGACATATTTTAAAAGAAGGAAATCCTCTTTCAATCTCATAAAATTTCTTATAATTATCATAAAATTTCGATTTAGGATTTATTTTAACAGGATTAATTATCCAAACTGATCCATTTGCATCATATTCTGTTGAATCTAACATAAAATACAATGCATTGGGAAAACTCCGAGAAAAATCTAATAATCGAGTTTTTCCACCATATTGTTGTAATAACATTAGCCAATCAGATATTAGATCTTCTGATTCTGGTAAAACAAACTCGTGATTAAAATTTCTACATCCATCCATGAATAATTTAAGAGAATTTTCTTCATATTTTATCATATTAAATGGCACAGAAGAATTAGATTCTTTCGATAACATTTTTAAAAATCGAAAAAGTGATGATTCTAATTCCCAATTCTCGTTAGCTTGCCCGCGGTACATATAATAGCTAAAGTTATTCTGAACAATTAACCAATATAATCTCTTAAACTCCTTAAAATTTTGAAGCGTTATTAATTTAAATTCATTAGGTTTCATCATAATTGATTCAATTTGATAATATTTTTACCATGTTAAAAATTCTTAGAAATTATATATATTAATAGATCTCTTTAAATTTCTTCATAAAATCAAGAATTTCATTTTTCTTTATCTAAAATATTATTATAAAATAGGTGCAATTTATGTTAAAAGAAGGCGATCAAATACCAGAAGGTTATGAATTAAAAGATCATGATGGAAATTTACGAAAAAATTAGTGAATTTAACGGACGCAAACACATCTCTAATTTTCAATTACAAAATTAATTATTCTCATCTATTTTTTACTAGTCTTAAAGTTTTAATTCATGTAAATAATCTATTGCTTTTAACCGAACATTATGAAGTATCTTTTTAATAGTTTGTTGCTCCCATCTTATGTATGTACCAAATCCATTTTCATCTTTCATTGAAGGAAACATAATTTGAAAATATTCATCATCTTGATGATCTACTTATGGCTTATGATTTTAAATGATCGATGATTTCGATGAATTCTACGTTTCCCCAGAAAATTACCTCGTCTTTATATGATGGGTGTTTTCCTACCCCTGCCCAATATTTCATAGCATTTTCTTCAATAGTTGGAACTGACATGGATTCTACCTCTAAATGTTTCTCATGGCCTCGATGGATTTCTCCAGTGCATTTGATTTTATATATCCCACATTGGCTTAAATCTATAATTCCAAGTTTTTTAAGCCAGAATCCAATACTTCTTTTCGAAGGAATTAGCCAAATACATTCCCATCTTGAGATTAGATGCGGGAAATTTTTCTCTCTTATGGTTTCAAATATTAATTCTCGTAATACTCGAAGATAATGATTTATCATCGTATAGCTCATTCTAAGTATTCCTTCAGGATTAAAAAAAGAATTATCCATATCTGAGGATTTGGTTTCAAAACCCATTTGGATAGCAGAATAATGACATATTATATCAGAATCCCAATATAATCCTTCTCCTGCATATCTGGAATATTCTGTATCAAACATTCCTTCAATAAAATTATTCTTAGTTCCTGTAGGGACCGTTAACACGTCACCAATTTCCCAAAAAGGCTGATTAGGGTCTTTTCGTTGAATATGATAGTAGATTTTATTGTTTACATGCATGATGTCACCCGCCCCCTATAAATTATAACATCTTTTCATTTTTAATCTAAATTTTTGATTTTTATTAGAATCTATCAGAGAGTAACAATCTAGATATTTAAAGCCATAATCCGCTTCTTCGTCCTATTTTTTTCGATTTTTTAACTTCTTTTTACTTTTTCTTTTATGAAGATGGTTTTCTCTAATAAATTCACGACCATTCACGATTAAAAATTAAATCTTGTCAGTTTGAAAACATGGGATGAACCATACCCTCATACCGATATGCGTTTGAAAAAGAGATTCACAGTTTTAAACCGTATCGAGAAGGATTAAAACCCGTATACCGCACACATTTCGATAACATTATGCTGTATGCGAGAATCCACAGCGATGCAGAGTCACTATCGACACGGATGTTTATATCCGAATCGCTTTTTTTATCTGCATTGATTGAACAACAAAAAATACTAGACCAAATGGAAAGAGATTTTGACAGGATTAAGAGATGGGCAAAAACTTGAATACAGGTTTTAGAACATTGCGATATTATCTGTTCAATGCATTCAAATATTCCACCAGTTTTTCGGGATGCGTCTTTAAATACTTAAAATTCTCGAGGAGCCCTGTAAATTCGGCAGATAGTATCTTTGACATAATAATTGCAATGAGACGGTGTAGTTCTCGAGAATAAAGAAAAAGAGTTTTTAAGTCAATAATTTCCGAATTTTCTTTAAACGGGGACTTTCCAGTATAGTTGACTTCGATTTCTTTTTTTGAAATCCGTAAGCGCGTTGGATCTGAAAGTGAGTGAACATTTAAATTGCGCAATCCACGAATTCCATCGAAAGCGAATATCCAGTCCAAAATTTGGACTATTGAACTATTTTCAGAAAATTTTTCTATCAGTAATTCCCGTAGTAGGGAATTCTGGTTTAATTGGTATTTTTTTGCTAAATAGATCTGACTCCAAATTAATTTTTGTCCTTTTAAAAAAGCCCGTTTATACTTACCATATTTTAATTTCTTGTTTTGCCGTAGGAATAGAAGTAAAAATATTCCAAAGCTATTGAATAATTCATAAGCTTGGCTGATTTTAGCCAAAATATCCTTAATATATTGGTCACTTCTAAATGAATTCTTTAGAAATTCCTTAAGTTCTTCCTGATAATCATTGATTTTGTCATTAAATTCCTTTTCCCCCCGATTGAGAAATTTGGGGGAAATAAATCGTTGTATATCCTTGATCTTATTATCTATAAATTCCATATCTTGCTTATAATTATCAAGGTTAAGTTTAACATCTGCATATGGGTCATATTCTTTTTTAACATCTTGTTTGAAGCGAAGGAGTTGGGAAAATTTACTATCTTTCCCTAAAAGGGGGATTACTTTTTCATATATATCTAGTATAATGAAAGGGGTTAAATTTTCATCAAATTCCAACAGAAGGTCCGAAAGGACAGAATTACATCTAAAAAAAAAGAGACGGTCTTCACCATTATCAAAAGACAAATATAATGAATCTAGTTCTGAATTAAATTTCTTGATTATATCATGAGAGAACCATAGTTCAGTGTCGACGAATCTTTCGTTAAATTTATGTATGAAACCCTTCATAATATCAAAAAGGCCTTCAAAATTCTCATCTTCAATGTATTTTTCCACCCGAGTTCTCTCACCTTTATTCATATTGTCTTATTTCACACACTTTAGTTTTGCGAATGATATTAAAACCAAGATATCAGAGAATTTTTTTTGACTTCTTAATATATTTCATTTGATTTTGAACATGATGTAAGATATTTTTAAATTCGTTAAAATCATTCTGCATAACTTCTTCTAATTTCTTCGATAGACATTTCCAAAGTTCGTTATACCATGATAATGGATCAAATAAGAAATCGATATTTTTCCCCCAGTATTTACAATTATATTTTTTATTCTCATATTCTATGTTATTTATTGGTCTATAAGAATGAGGTTTTTTGATAATAATTACCGGTTTGGAAAATATTTTATATTGAAGAAATGGTAGATCTTCGGTTTCAAATTCAAAAATTTGAATAAAATAAGGAGGATCATGAAGATTGGATATAGTTTTTTTTTCTTCCACAATTTGAATAATATATTTTTTCTTATGAAAAATTGAAAGTTTGTCCATTAGTGTTGGGAAGAATTTATTGATAATTTCCTCGTATATTTTAAAAAACTCATTTATAAAAATATTAATATTTTCTATTATATCATCTAAAACAAAACAATCCCAGGATCTATAACTCTTTTTCCCTTCTACTAATTTTAGATTCTTGGGGTGGAAAATACGTTTGACTTTGACTATGTTTTTATTTCTAAAAAGGGTTAATGCTTTAGGAAATAAACCAATTGGGATTTGATCGCATCCTATTGCTTTTTTCAAATCATTTGGTGCCAATTTAATTTCATTTTTAATATTTTCTAAAATTTTCTTATGAATTTCTTCTTTTTTCCCACCTAGAAATGGTAGTAACATATCTAATTCTATAAATCCATTACGTTCAATCATATTTGTTACTAATTGAGAATTTTCGGGAAAATTTATTGCCATATCAATCCAATAAGGGAAATAAACTAAATATCCCTCAATTAATTCATTAATTTCATATTCATTCTTATTTTCTACCCCTAGGCAATCGGAAAATTCGTCTATGAAATTGAAAATATATTCTCGATAAAAATGTTCATTTGTAGTCTCAAAAATCAAATTTTTTGAAATTAATTCTGAAAAATATTCAATTCCTAAAGTTTGAGCAAATTTCTTTGGATTTTGAAAGAGAGGATTATTTATTACGTCATAAGTAGTATGATTCCAATACCAACCAGGTATATTGGGATAAAAAAGTAAGTTATCTTGCAATTCTCTAACAAAATTTTTGGTTTCTTTGGAGACAATAATAGTTCTGTATTCTAGGGACGTATTGGTTGTTTTTCTAACATTAATTAATAGACCGAGATTATAATAGTAAAAAAAATTGGGGTAATAAGAAAAAATCAAATTAAAAGTCGATATTTGATCTGCGATAGTGTGAAAGGTTTCAAAGAAAATTAATAATTGTTGATTTTGAAAATCCGAAAAAGATGGAGAAATATTAAACTGCTGTTTTATGTCTAATATTTTTTGTTTTTGAAATTTAGTTGGAGTAATATCAGTTAATACATCTAGAACATCAGCAATTGACGAAGGCCTTTTTGAAAGACATTCCTTTATACTTTGGAGTTCGTAAAGATTATCACGTTTCTGGATTCTATCATATAATTGAATAATTTTGGAGTAATTTTTTTTTATTTCAGCTAAATAAAAAATGATTGTTTTATCAGGAAAATTTGTGGAACTTTTTCTGATATTGCAGATTTTATCAGATGGAACAAGATTATAAAACGAATCCAATTTAAAATCTAGAGGTAATTCAACTATTTCTATAAGCCTTTCAACTTCATCTGGTTTAGTTTTCTGAGAAATGATATGATCAACTTGTAAATTACTTAGATTAACTTCTTTTTTACAATAAAAACATCTGTATTTATAAAATTCTAAAAGAGTTTTTCTAACAATTCGATCATCTTTGATTACCTCTAAAGTAGGATTTATGATCTTCTTTTCATCTTTCATCACAATTAGATATTCTTTCAAACATTTATAGATATAATTATATGAAATTTGATTTTATAAAGATCTCCCACACCCGATTAAAATTCAAAAATCTGAATAAATAGAAATTCAAACATCATTGATTTCTGCGGCACAAAAATACAAGGATTTAATTCGAGAAATATGCAACATTTAGGCATGAAGGTTTTTATCAGCTATGCAAGCCCGGATTTGAAACCTTTTCGTCTCCCAGGAAGGGTTTGAACTTAAGGAAAATCAACCATTAAAAAAATCTAAACATTCAAGAAAAAAATTAAATTCATCTATTGAAAAAAAAATGAACAGATTGGAAATCCAAAATCAAATCCTAATTAACCAATTTCAAATTCAATCTAAAAAAATTAAAGAATTAGAAGATAGATCTTATTAGTACTCCAGATCACATTTCGAAGCATACCTACAATTCCGTTTCTTTTTTGGATTTGCGTATAGGTATACCATTGATTTCACTTATTTTATCAATTGGAATCCCATTGATGGCACTAATATGCTTAGCCGATATTCCATTAATTTGAATGTACGACAAGAAATCTTCCCGATGTTCGAGGATCGCCAATATTGCGGATTGGGTTTTTTTAATGTGGAGCTCCATTTGGGATTTTACTGATAGAGGTGCCTCGAGCTTCCGATAATGAGCCTGTTTACTTAATTTATTATACTCTTTCCTAATGTTTTCCGCTGCTTCAACATAGGGGAAGAATCGCGGACTATCCCAAGAAAATCCGGTATAATCAGAGATTATTGCGTAAATAGCTCGGGATTTTTGAGTAGGTCTATTATTATCGGATTTTTCGCACCAATTCATCTTTGACACTTTATCATCAAAGTCAAACACCTGCAAAAAGATGCTAATGAGTTCCCTCAAGTGGTGAGCTACAGCTTTAAATGAATTCTCATTGTTGGTATTTATTAACGCATCCCATGCTCCTCTATAATCAGCC
>JAUWOE010000300.1 GCA_030612265.1 Promethearchaeum sp. | reverse complement strand
CGTTTAAAATAGATTTTAAGCTTATATGATGTTTGAAGGTTGACTATAGAATACATTAATTATTTTTAAATTATTATTAAATTAAATGATTGAAAACTGAAAAAAATCGCACGGTTTGGCTTATTTACTTTCTTGCTATTAACATTCATTTCTTTTTCGCTAGTTTCATTTTCTCTTCTAAACAATTGGATTGCAATTTAGGTGATTGGATTTTATATGCCCTTTTCCATTTTTACTTGGGATCGATTGAAGAAGCTTATCATTGGTTGAAATATTCCTCAAAAATCGAGTGTTTCCCCTCCAGATCTGGTGGTAAAATAGCATTATGAATATAATTTTTTAATTCGATGAAATTCAAACCAAAAATTCTTTTGATAATGCGACCACTTTGTTTTTTAACAGTTTTTAAAGTATATCCTAATCCACCCAAATCTCTTATGAAATTTGATCCAGAATAATTGCAATCTATATTTTTCTCTAATAAAAACTTTGCTCGAATGAAAATTACCTTGCGCGGCTCTAATTTGATTGTTTGAGTAAATTCATTTGGGGGTTTTGTAAAATAACTGGTAAAAAAACATCTTGCAAGTTCCGTATTCAACCCAAACAATTTTTGCATCAGGTCATTATGATGATTATATGAATAGGAACTTGAATATCCAAGGGTTGAAAAAATGGCTGGTCCTTCCAAATTGGTTCTTAAAAGTTCTATGACAATAGATTGTCGAAGCTTTCTCTGAGCTTTATGAAATCCACCCCAAGTTTTGTTTATTAGATTAATAATTTCGACTCTACCAAAATTCTTTAATTGAGAAAAGACCTTATCTTCGATGCTAACATATGGTAATATTTTTGTTAATTTATTCAATAAATAATTCCTTCGTACTTCAAGAAAAGTCATTCCATTAAAATAAAGTGGAATCTTTGTCTCCACTATATTTCGTCCACGTTTACCAAATGCACTTATTATATCCTTGGAACGGAAACCATCAACAATCAAACCTTCCAGAACAGGTTTTAAAAACATCTCTTTAGCTTTTTTATAATTCCCCAAATATTCATTAATTCTCCTTCTTATAGTATTTTTAGATATAGTGTATTCTTGATGATCCGAGATAATTCTTGCAATATGAGATGCTCCATAACCCAGAGCCAAGTATTTGATTAAAACCTTCATACTTATTCTTATTTTTGATCGACCCTCACCACCTTTATTAGTATTAAACCCTATTTTCGGATATTGAGTTTTTTCTTTAGCAATCCAAAATCTTTCCCTTTTCCTCATAAACATATCATCAAAATGTACCTCAATCACTTCTCTGATAAAAAAATCATCAGGATTCTTACCACTAATTTGTATCTTTAATATTGCATTATGTATCTTTTGATTTTCCATAAAATCATTATTTGCGTGTGTTTTATATCGCTCCCATCTACGTTCTAATGTATCTGTAGTGTATCCATATAATATTCTTCCTGTGAGTTTTTTGTTATTTTCTATTAAAATTTCTGTAATTTTATATATAATTCCAATCCAATCACATTTTCCCCGATTATTATAAGCTTTTAATAAACTTGGAGAATTTTTTGGAATATAGCCCAAACCGAATCTCAATTGCTTTTTCCTGAAATTTTCTACCTTGGCGGAATAATTTTTTAAAATAGGTTCGATATATTTTTGAAGGTTGATTCTTGATTGATTTGTTTTCAAATTTTGTTCCTCACTTGAATTAATTTGGAACTGCTCTTTTTCTACATCATTGTTATAAAACTCCCCGATTTCTGCATCATAAGTTGACAGCTCAGATTGCTGAGTTTTTTTTTCTCTAAATTCTTGAAATTCATGATTTATTTTTAATAGGCTTTTAACATCAGATTTAGTAAATTTCTCTGTTAATCCTTCATTATAAAATTCGTGATAGGAAGAAAACCTATCAAAAGCAGTTAATTTTGCTTTTTTTAATTTTTTACTTTCAGGATTAATTCCGAGAAGGCATCGACATGTACCAATATTGAGGATTTGATCATAATTCCACTTGACATCTTTTAATGCCATTTCACATTTATCCTCTGATGAAAATATTATTTCAATTCGCTTTAACATGTCATCTTGCCATTTGTTCAAGTAATTTCGAAGGGTTTTGGATAGTGGGTTAAGATTTTCATGCTCAGAAATAATTTCAGAATGAATCCGAAGGTGCTTAAGAAGGCGTGTGTATTGATTAGTTATTTCATTTAATCCTTTTTTTATTGATTGGTTTACTACATTTATTTTCGAACTATTTCCTTTTTTGAATGTTTTTATCTGCTTCTTGGTTAATTGTTTGAGATAAGCATTGGAAATTGCATCCATATAGCGTGAAACTATGGGTGCTCCTCTTCCTACCCTGATGCAATATATCCAACCAATTACAAATGAAATTAATTCCTCTTGGAATTTTTTTTTCACAGTAGCAAGTAAATCGTTTGGAGGGAGTGCTCCTTTATCAAAAAAACACGCTAAAGCAGAGTTTACAAAATCTCCGATCCTTTCATCAATATAAACTAAAGGAATGAGATGTTTCTTACATTTAGGATGCTTACTAAAACCCAAGAATCCAAATTTAAGTGGTTTAACTCGTGTCATGAACTCACATCCAAATTGAGGACAAATCGCTATACGATCTTCTCCTACAGTTTTCCGTGATACATCCGTATATACCTTCATAATAATAATCTCTCCTCCAGGTGTTTTTTTGACTTTCTATTCTTTACACCTTGTGTCTTTACCAATAAAACCTCCAGTTCTTTTTCTAAACTGTTATAATTTAACTCAAGCTCGTTATAAAATTCGCTAAATTGCGCGTACAAGTTTTTTTTTACCAAGTAAATATTTTGTGCTAATTTAACAATAAATTTAATGAATCTAGGATGATCATGAATGCTTTCCTCTGAAAAAGAGTGAATTAAAATGGATAACTTCTCAGTTATAACTGAAAGTTCTTTAATTAGTGTTATGTTATTATTGGAATAAAGAGATCGAATCCCTTGCTCAAGAGTTTGACCGTTTTTCTTAATATTTTTTAGCAAGGAGATAAATTCATGAGTTTTTGATTCAATCTCTTGTTTTTGGGTATAAAATTTAGGATCTTTATAATTTTTAACGGGTAATATATTGGATCGGAATCTATATCTTATCAATTCAGCCTTGTAATTGAAAAAAGTTCGTAGCTGTCGTGAAAGTTCTTTTATTTTTCTTACACCCTCGATTTCATACCATTCATTAAAAATTTCATCGTATTGTGATTCAGTATAAGGATCTTCAATATAATGCGTCATAATTTATTATTTTAAATCTTTTACCTACCCAATTATTTTAGTTATATTTAAAGAAAAAAGATAGGATAGATACAAAATAGATTTAAAAAATAGTTTTAAAAACCTGTAACCTAAATTTCATCCAAAAAGATTTGAGTAAATAATTTTAAGGGATTCACATTTTAAAAAATATTCACAAATAAAAAGAATTATGAGTACGTATGAAAAAAACACTGAGATTTGCTTTATTTATCATTTATATTTTAATTTCTTTTAGCATATTTTTATCGTTGTTTCTTATATTCCTTCCAATATCAATGCAAAGCATCATAGATTGGACTTTTTGGGCAACTATCATTTTTTATATATTTTCTATAGAAGAATTTTATAGATTCAGTAAGTTAGGAAAGAGAAGCGAATTGAGCGATTTTGTTGCTCTTCTTTTCTTTTTTTTTCTTATTTTTTTTATATCAAAAGATGTCTTCACTTCAATTATGGGAGCATTTTCAATATACCTATGGTTTGGCATAGCAGAATTGAAGGATTATCCGGTTTTGAATA
>JAUWOE010000126.1 GCA_030612265.1 Promethearchaeum sp. | reverse complement strand
TGAAACGATTCAAGAGCAGAAAAATCGCGAAGCACAGATAACCGAGATCAACGAGCAGAAAACGGCGATAAATAAAGAGATTTCGAAGGTAAATCAGGATATTAAAGGGTTATCGACTGAAATCAATCTTTCCAACAAGACTATTAATAAAAATACCAAAAAATTGACAAAATTGCAGAAAGAGTTATCCAAACTTAAAAAGGAAGGCGAGTCAATTGATGATGCGATTAGGGCGGCGCAAGGTGAAAAAGATGATATCAGTGGAGCGATTAATGATTTAAAGAAGAATATTGATGAACAAAAGAACCAGCAAAAAGAATTAGATGAAGAAATCAATAAATTTGAGGCCGATAGAGATAAAGCCATGAAAAGAAATGCAGATATCCAAGCTTCAGTGTCTTCAACAAGTGCAGAAATCAATCTTTTCGAAGGACAGATAAAAGACCTTGAAGAGAAGAAATTAGGATTCCAAAAAGAGTATGATCGGCTAACAAAAGGTAAACCTGTTGAAGAGCAAATAAAAGGGTTTAAAGCTCAAAAGGAACAACTAGATACAGAGATTTCTGTAGCAAAAAATAAGTTAAAAAAGGCAAATGATGAGCAGAAAAGCTCACAAAATAGGAAAGAAACATTCGAAATTAAACGAAGATCGATAGAAAATGAAGTTTCTGATTTAGAAAAGCGCGTATCGAATATCAGATATGATTTAAAGAATTCTCAAGCGGAATTAAAGAAAAGTGAGCGCGATAAAAACGAGACTACACTCCATAAAACCAATTTAGAAAATGAAATAAATAGTTTAACTGCAACAAAGGAAAAATTGAGTGGGCAATCAGAGAATATTAAGGGGAAATTAGAAAAATTAAATGCAGATAGAGGAGAACTCCAAGAAAAAATCGATAAAAAGATAGATGAACAAGATATATCTTCAAATGAGTTAGAAGGTGTTATGACAACTGTTCATGAATTAATCCAAAACATTGACAGGTCTGCTGGAAACATTAAAAGTGATATTCAGAATGCCACACAGGTTGCAATTGATGAATCGGAATCGGTTTTAAGGTCGTTTGTAATGGATATAACGGATATGTTAGCAACAATTGAAGAAATATCTGTAAAAGGAGCGGATGAAATAAAGGTTGAGCTTGAACAAGTTGTCACTACATTAAATTTCTTGATTGAAAATTCAGATCAGCCAATCCAGCAATTGAACGAGGTTGTGCGCGATGCAAGTGAGGAAGCCTTAGAGGAGTCTACCTCAAATTTTGATAATTTTGTTTTAGATTTTATCGAAATTTTTAGTTCAATAAGGATTGCAATTCAAGCTTTAGGAGTTTCAGATACATCGGAACAATATCAATTGTTAGATTCATTAAATGAAAGCATTCAAAGAGAACAAACCCAATTATTGGAAATTTCAAATAATTTAACCAAAATAGAGAGCAGTTTGGAGCAAAAAAATGATCAAAATGCTAAATTTACGCGAGATCTTAATGATTTGAATAAAAATATTGAAGGAAATAGCGAAAAGATAAAGAATGGTAATTCGGAAATTGATGAAAAAGCCACTAAAACGGATGATCTAAAGAAAGAAATTGAGGAACTTAATAAGAATCTAATTGAGATCAGAGATTTTTCCGATAATTTTTGGAAATCTATGAAAGAGTTACAATCACTTATTGACTCGAAATCAAATGAATTGAATGGTGTTATTACTGATCTTAATGATTTAGGGACTGTCAAACGATTTCTTGATGATATTGAGAGTGCGACTAACGATCAAGGAAAATTACAGGAAAATATTAAGAAAAAAAAGAAAAATATTGAAGATCTAAATCAGAGTAAAATAAAAGCTGAAGAAGAAACAAAATCAGTAAACGATCAAATTAGTAAAATAAAACAGGATAGGGAATCGGCAGAGGATGTTAGATCAGAACTCGAAACTCAGATAGAAACTGAAAATGAGAAACTAAACGATATTATCTCCAACCTGAAAGATTTAGAGAATGTTCAAAAGTTAATTTCTGATATTGAAAATCTTAATAGAGATAACGAAGAATCTAATAATACAATTGAAGAAAATAAAGAAAAGATAACAGCTTTCGAGGGCGATATCGAAAAATTAGATGAGCAAATTAATTTAAAGAATACTGAAATTGAAGGAATTCAATCGGAACGAAAAGAGCTTGAACAAAAAGAGAATGAACAAAGAGAAACTCTTTCAGATCTTGGCAATGAAAAGAATTCACTGGAGAAAAAGCGTGATAAACAGCAACAGATGAAAGATCGCGCTATCGAAATTGAGAACACGAAAAATGAAGTTATTGATGTGCAAGATAATATAGTAGATTTTGAAGATAGCATCAAATTTATAGCTGAAGAAATAGGAAAGTTTGAAGAGGAAAGACAAGAAAAAACAAATGCTATAACGGAATTAAATAATCAAAGAAACGAATCTTGGGAAAAGCAAAAAACTCTTAGAGATGAATTAGGAGAACTTAACACTGATTTATCAATGAATACTACAAAATTTAACAATCTAGGGAACGAAAAAATTTACGTTGAGGAAAAAATCGATGAATTATTTGAGAAATCGAAAGATTTCGGAGCTTTACCTCCCGTTTCTGATGACTTGGATGAATCGCAACTCACAAATTCAATCAATAAAGTAACCAATGAGCGTACAGCATTAGAACCGGTAAATCTTAAATCCATTGAAGAGTTCGAACAAGTTAGGGAGAGATGGGATGAGATTGATATGCGTAGACAAACTTTACAACGTGAAAGAAAAGCTATATTGGATAGTATAGAAAGGATTGAATTGGAAAAAACACGAAACTTTATGAAAGCATACCACGAGATTAATCGAGTTTTTAGTGATGTATTTCAAAAACTCAGCCCAGGAGGATCTGCAAAAATGATCTTGGAAAATCCAGCCCATCCATTTGAAGGGGGCATTACAATTCAAGCACGCCCCAGAGGAAAGAAAATTTCATCATTAACCATCTTATCTGGTGGTGAAAAAACACTAGTAGCATTAAGTTTTATTTTTGCTGTCCAGAATTTCTACCCAGCACCATTTTACATTATGGATGAAATTGATGCCGCTTTGGACGGCCCGAATGTTTATCGAGTTTCAATGGTTATTAAGGAATACGCTGCCCAGAGTCAATTTTTAGTGATTTCTCATCGTGAGGAAAACATCACAAATTCGGAAATTATTTACGGTGTGGCAATGAATGATGGAATTACAGATATTTTCAGTGTGAATCTTGAGGAAGAAAAGGATCGCGATGATTTTGGATCTAAAATTGAAGGGATTGAGCAAGAAGATTTAGACACTCCTATAGTAACAGAAGTAAATGATGATTAATGAAGGTGAATTAAAAAATGGCGGAAAAATCTACAAAAAAGAAAACAGACACAACTAAAAAATCAAAAACTTCAAAAAAAACTAGTACAAAGAAAAGGAAAAAATCATCAAAGAAATCAAAACAAAAGCAAACAAGTTTAACCGATGGAATTGAAAAAACAAAATCCCTTCAAAAAAATGAATCAAAAACAAAAAAAACAGTCAAAAAAGCCAAAAAAGCCAAAAAAGTGGAAAAGGAAAAAGAAGAACCTGTTATAAAAGAAATTATTACAGTTGGCGAAGAGTTTGAGGATAATTCAGAAATTGATGATTCTGACGCTCTTGAAAAATCTGGAAAATGGTGGATTGAAGAACCATGGCGATCATTATTGGATCCTGATCTTGCAAATAATGTAGATCTGGCTAAATTTGATATAAGTTCATTAATCGAACAGTTTATTGACAAGATGCTAAAAGAGGAGTTAATAGATTTTCGTATATCTGGATTGGCCATTTATTCATCTGCGAAATTTTATCATAAAAAAATAACAAGCGTAATTGCAGAAGAAGAACATATCCAAAGAGAGGAAGCACGCGCCCGGTTACGAAGGGAAATCCCTAAAGCAATTAATCAACCACTGCGCGAAAGTCGAAAAATTGCAACTTCAGATGAGTTATTTGGTGCAATGAGACGAGCAATTATCGAAACTATGCAAAAACGTGAGAAATTAAGAATAAGACGTGAACGAAAGCTTGCTAAACGAGAAAAACAAATTAAATTAAGAGGGAAAGGAAAATTACCTGCTGAAATATTAAAACATATCACTGGTAGTGAGTTAACTATTGAAGAACGACTCCAAAAAACCCATCAAAAGATTAAAGAAATTATCCGCATGAATAAGGATGGTCAAACTTTTTCAGCTCATTTGATGAAAAAAATGATTTATGAAGAAGATGCTCCAATATTTAAAAAAAAGGTAAAATATATTCAACTTTTTGAAGAATTGTTATTTTTAACATCTTTAAGTAAGCTAACAATGGCTCAGAGAACATTGCGGAGCCCAATTGAGGTTACTCTTGTGGATAAAAGTAGGTTCAAATTAAGTTAAAAAAAAAATGGGTGAAATTTAATGTCTGAAGAAGAACAAGATTTAAATGAAGAAATAAATGAAGAAGAACCGGATCTAGAAAAGAATGAAGAGAAAAATGAAGTTCAGCAAGATTCTGAAGAGATGGAAAAAGAAGAAGATGAAGAACCAGATTTAGAAAGTTATAATGAGGAAAATAAGATTCAACAAGAATCTGAAGAGATAAAAGAGGATGAAGAAGACCCAGTAATAGAAAGATCTGAAGATGAAAGTATAGTTCAACAAGAATCTGAAGAGATAGAAGAAGCTGATGAAGGCCCAGTAATAGAAAAATCTGAAGATGAAAGTATAGTTCAACAAGAATCTGCAGAGATGGATCAAGATGAAAAAGATTTAATAGAAAATCAAGTAGAAGGAACCGAAGAACCTGAACTGATGGAAAAAAGTGTTGAAGAAGAAATTTTAGCTGATTTAGAAGAAATTGACAAAGGAATTGAGAGTTTACCGTCTGAACCAGAATTATTAGATGAAGATGGAGCTAAAGAAGAAGAAATTCCAACTAATATTGAAGATCCTGATAATGAAATTTCAGGAGAAGAGATATCTCAAGAATCTATTGAAGAGTTCATGGAACAAGATGAATCTGAATCAACAGAAAATTCAATAACCAGTGATGAATTATCGGCTGAGGAGTTAGTATCAGATGAAATTGATGAACATTCAAGAAGGAAAAATATTATTGAGGGCGCGCTTTTTGTAGCAGGTCGTCCGATTTCGATAGAGGAACTTAATATAAAAACGGAAATTAAGAAGAAGGATTTAGAAGAGAGTTTAAATGAGTTAATGATGGATTATTTGTTACGTGCAACAGCATTAGAAATTGTCCAGATTCAAGATAAATTTAGCCTTCAAATAAAGCCAGAGTATACACCTAATGTTAAAAAATTTGCTACTGGGGGGTTAATACCCGACAGACATCTAAAAACTCTAACAATTATTGCCTTAAAACAACCGATACTGAAATCTAAATTGATTAAAATTCGAGGATCAGGAGCCTATGAGCATGTTAAGTTTTTATTAGATAGAGGGTTCATTAATGCAATAAAAAAGGGAAGATCTTATGAATTAATGACAACTGAGAATTTTGCAGATACTTTTGGACTTTCAAGGGATGTTTCAACATTAAAGAAGCAAATGATCAACCAACTTGGTATTAATGACACTTCAAATAACGACCCTTCAAACGAAGAATAGATTTCTTTAAAAAAAAAAAGATTTTTTCTTTAATATTTTTATTAAATTGGTAAATTTTTCCAATATTTAGGAAGATAAACCGAATTTCCTGTTTCAAAACTTTCAACTATACCCTGTGAAACAGCGAATGATTTAAATGCGTCATCGTAATTTGTTTTTGGTTGAATTTTACCTTTAGAATCAATTCCTTTTGACATTTCTTCTAACAAGAACAGTTCTGAATAATAATTTTTTTTATTATATTCAACATCAGATGTTATTTGAACTGGTTCATTGTGATATTGAAAACCTTCAGCATCCTCAAAAATTGAGATTTCAATTTTCTTATCTTTTTTATTTTCTATTAGATTTAATTCTCCACCTTCATAATTTAACTCTAAGGTATGTTGTAATTTCCCCTTTTTTTGCCAATCCCCACGGTATGTTGCATAAATCCAGTTATCAGGATTTTCATAATTTTCAGGAGTTGATAGAGCAAAAATTGCAAATGTTGTAGATGAACCCTTGAAATACGAGAAAGAAGGCTTAAAATTTGTAGCTCCTTGAACTTGAACTATGTCCATGTCAGTTAAGTAACGCATTAAATCGAAATGATGGGGTGCCATATCCTCTAAAAATAAATCTTTTAGCCACCTTCGCCAACCTTGCCTAGTTTTACCCCAATTATATAAATAAGAAAAATTTAAAGACGTAATTTTCCCTAAATCTTTTTTATGCTCAAGATAGTATTTTTTTAAGCTCCAGTTTTGAGGAAAATATCTTGTTTGAGTTCCTGCAGCAGTGCATAAATGTGGATTTTCATTCGCAGCTTTGACCATTTGTCTGCCTTGATCGATACTGGAAGCGAGATTTTTTTCGCTCAAAACATTTAAACCTACTTCAAGAGATTCCATTGCGAGAACATGATGGGTGTAAGTTGGAGTAACGAGTATCGCTAAGTCATACGACCCTTTTCCAAACTGTATAGCCTCCTCAATAGTTGTAAATGCTTCCTTTCTATCAATTCTCCAGCTATTAGGGGCATGTTCGAGTCTATCTGTATCAGTATCGACAATTGCTGCTAATTCCCAATCAGGATGTTCATCCAAAGCTTTCTTCCAAACATGCGCATGCCCCCCTATCCCTACGATTATCGCACGTTTCACTTTAGTGTCCATATGTTCAAAATGAATTCAATCCTTAAAAAGAAAAAGATTTATGAAAAAAAGATTTATGATGATTTATGAAGGTGTTAATAATCGATGGATATATCGATCAACCAAGTTGTTTAGGAGTTCCACCATTTTTAGCTCCTTTACCTCGTTATATTTATGGATCCATTAAAAAAAACATGCCTTCATGGGAAATTGATTATAAAACAATAGATCAATTACGAAAAGTCTTCAAAGAAAATTATCAAAATGAAAATCAGATTGAGTTAAATAAGCTAAGAGAAAATAATATAATAATATTAATAACTGGTGTTTCAGTGCCCGGAAAATATCTTAGTGGAACTCCTTTACGTTTTTCGGATTTAAAACATATTTCAAATTTCTTTTCAGAAAGTTTTAAGATTATTTGTGGACCTTCAACTATTTTTGGAATTGGAGAAGAAGGGGGAAAACCCAGCATACCGATTGAAAGAATAGAAAATATTGAGAAAAAGTGGGATATAATAATAAAGGGAGATCCTGAAATTGTACTTTTTAAACTTCTCCAAGAAAATGAAAATATTTTTTATAATTACGGAGAAATTGGTCAAAACCCAGATTTTAAGAAAATTTTACAACTTACACGTAAAAATATGGAAGAAATTTTAGATTTCTCTGTTATTGGTGCAGATTTAATTACACAACATCCAAATTTTTCTGATGTTGATGGGGGAAATTTGACTTGTGAAATTGAAACCTTTAGAGGCTGCCCAAGATATATAAATGGAGGATGTTTATTTTGTGTTGAACCAAAGAAAGGTCCAACAATTCATCGAAAAATTGACTCTATAGTAAAAGAAATCAAATCACTTTATAATAATGGTGTTAGGCATTTTCGTTTAGGAAATCAAACTGATTTTTACGCGTTTAATCATGGACTTTTTGAGAACAAACGATATCCAAAACCAAATCCAGAAGCTATTAAAGAACTATTATCAAAAATACGAAATTCATGTCCTGAAATACTGACGCTCCATATAGATAATGTTAACGCATTAAATTTCGCGATATATCCTAAAGAGGCAGAAAAAATAACAAAAAGCATTATCAAATATTGCACTGATGGAAATATCGCTGCAATAGGAGTAGAATCTGTGGATCCTAAAGTAATATCTATGAATAATTTAAAAGCTTCAGCCGATGAGATAATGGAGGCCATATCAATAATTAATACCTATGGAAAAATAATTGGGAAAAATGGAAATCCCGCATTTTTACCCGGATTAAACTTTATTATGGGATTACAGGGAGAAACTGAAGCATCTTTAAACCTAAATTATCAATTTCTTAAAAAAATATTACAAGAAAACTATTGGATCCGAAGAATTAACCTTAGAAAATATCTTATACCATCAGGATTTAATCCCAAATTCTATAAAAAGATTAAGAATCACTTGAACAAATTTTCTTCTAAGTATTATAAATGGAAAAATACAATAAGAAACGATATTGACCATCCTATGCTTCAAAAAATTTATCCAATTGGTCGTGAATTGAAAAACGTATATGCTGAAAAAATTGATGGTAATGGCACTTTATTAAGGCAACCAGGAACATATCCGATAACTTGTTTTGTGCCAAGAAAATTGGATTTAAAGCATTTTTTTAATCTAATAGTTGTTGATCATGGATTTAGATCTCTTAATTGTTTAAAAGGCCCTATTATACTACTAAATTTAAATCAACGTGAATTGGAAATGATTGATGGAATTGGAAAAAAAAGAGCAAAAGCTATTCTTTTGAAAAGACCATTAAACAAAAAAGAATGGTTGGAAATTCTTCCCATTGAAATATGGGAAAAAATAACCATATTACAACCAACTTTGCTTATGAATTCTGAAAAAAAAGGATAAAGGTAAGTTAAAATTTCGATTTTGCATCTTCAATTAATTTTGATACTTGTTCATCTAAACCTTTCATAATCGTTGTAAGTTCTTTCTTCATCTTAGAATTAAATTGCTGATCTTTGATAGAAGGAAGGTTTATTTCTACATTATAAGAAGCACCTTTTAATCCTGTTAGTGTATTTAGAGCGGCGACAGCAATATCAGACATTGCGTTTTTATTTCCTTGTGTTCCAATTTCCAGGATTATATCTAATACAGATTTACAAGTTCTAACTGTTTCCATGGGGATTAAAGCTGCGTTTTTGTATTCTTCTTGAATTTTTGCAGAACGCTTTGTTTTTGCTTCATCTGTATCTTTAGGAAGTTTAAAAGCTGCAATAACACCATTGAAAGCATCGGCATCTTCATCAATTAGTTTTGTTAAATTCTTATAATGTATATCCAATTGACTTATTTTTTCACTAAAAAATGGTTCTAACTCTTCGTATCCTTTCTTACCAAGAGTTAATCGTGAAACCATGGCTGCTAATCCCGCACCCATTGCACCAGCGACACATGATGCTGAACCTCCACCTGGTGCTGGACTATCTGATGCTAATTTGGATAAAAATTCATTTACACTTAGGTGTTCTAAGGTTTTAGCTGATTCTATGCCCTCCATCTTCTTTTCAATTATTTGAGATCTGTCCCATTTATCATTTAATTGTAAATAATGTTCTGAAGACTCAAGAAGAGCATCGATAGGTATCATTCCATAAACTTCAGTTTCAATGATAGATACTCCATAACGAGCTGCTTCATTTCTAACTGTATCAACAACCATGTGCATGGGTGTCCCTTTATAGTTCGTAAGATTCATCGATACTTGAACATAAGGTTTAGTTTCAAATCCCATAGATTTCACATAATGAAATCCTCCGTTTTTATGTCGGATATTACGCCCAATTCTTTTAGCAATTTCTACATTTGTAGTATTGAGATAAATATTATATGCGATTAAAAATTCACGGGCGCCAATGACTGTAGCACCAGATTTTGGGAGCTTAGAAGGCCCAAAATCAGGTTTTCGATCTGGATCGGTTTTTATGGCTTCTTTTAATCCTTCGTATTGTCCTTTTCGAATATTTGCCAGATTTACTCGATCTGGGCGTGTAGCTGAAGCTTCATATAAATAAGTTGGAATTTTCAATTCTTTCGATACTTTTTCTGCTAATTTACTTGCTAAATTGGAGCATTCTTCGAGAGTTATTCCACTTATTGGTACAAATGGAACTACATCAGTAGATCCAATGCGAGGATGTTCACCCGAATGTTTATCCATGTCAATTAATTCGGCTGCTGTTTTAATTCCTGCAAAACCAGCATTAAAACAATCTTCGGGTTCTCCAACTAATGTTACGACCAAACGATTATGGTCTGGATCTGCTCTTGAATCTAAGATTTTAGCATTGCTAGCTTCCTTCATTGCAGCTAGAATTTTGTCGATTACATCTTGTCTACGACCTTCTGAAAAATTTGGAACTAATTCTACTAGTGGCATTTCTTCACCAATTAAAAAGAAGAAGCATTTTTTTAAATCTTTTTAGAAATTAAGGAACCTAAAGATAAATTTAAATAATCTGCTAAAGTATAAAAAATTGAGTCTAACCCCTCCATGGTCTTTGAAGATGTAAAAATATGTCCAATAATATTACATTTTTCGGGAATTTTGGAGATAAATTCAAACCATTTGTATTCAAACTTCTTGATATCTTCATATTGAACAAGGTCTTTTTTCGATCCGCATATTAAAATGGGAATTTGGGGATTCTCATGCGTTAAAAGCGAGATCCATTTAGGTATAGAATCAAAGGTATTGATTCTGGTCAAATCATATAAAATTATGCTAGCTTTAGCACCTTTAATATATGAATCGTGCAAAAATTGAAATCTTTTTTGCCCACCTAAATCATAAACTAAGAATTGAAACGTTTTATTATTATGATTAACTTCTAAAATAACAAAATCAACCCCAATAGTCATTTTTGAACCCATATTAAAAGATCCTGTTTTTTTAGTAGAGATTAATGTAGATTTCCCCGTTCCTGCTTGCCCTGCAATCGCGATTTTAATGGAGTATTTTTTTTTATTTAAAGACACACCCTATTTTTTTAAATAAATAATAAAAATTGCGAAAAAAAAAGGTAATACCGATTGATTTATAGTTCTTTCTTCTCTTTTTTCCAAAGTGCATCAGATGTTATTACTGTGCAGTTTAGGATCCCAGCGAGACGAACGCACGCTCCCGAAGTCGAGC